>JANYFP010000101.1 GCA_025362555.1 Verrucomicrobiota bacterium | reverse complement strand
CCACGGCGGCCTCGTCGTTCGCTGTTACCAATCTCCACATCACGGGTTCCACCGCTTTTCGTAAGGCGATGTATACCTCCCTCGTCAGCCAGCTCGGCGACGTGGCGAACTGCAAAGTAGTGTTCGTTGGCTCGGCCGGCGGCCTGCTCGGTTCCAACCAAGCTACCTTCAAGAACACCGCTACCGGTGAAGTCGTGTATTGCTGCATGGCCGGATCAGTCGGCGGCGTTAACTGGGTTGCTAACCAAATCCCAGCAGCCACTTCGTTGACGGCTTCGACCAGCACAGCGTGGCTCAGCTACGCCGGCAACGGTACGCCAACCGCTCCCTCGGCTGATCTTCTTACCGGTGGCACCCCAGTTGCTGCTGGCTCCGCCGTGTTTGATGGCGTTCAAATCGCTGACGTGACGATGTCGGACTCCCTCCAGAGCTCGACTCCGTACAACTATGCGTTGCCCAAGAAGCTCGCCACGAAAGCCTGCGGCATCGTGACCTTCACGTTCGCCAAAGGTTTGATCGGCGATCTGACCCCCACGCAATACTCCGCCATCAACAACATGACCCCACTGGCTTTCCAGAATCTAGCGGCTAGCGGTTATGCTCCACTTTCGATGTTCACGGGCATCGAAGCTGACAACGCGGTCGATGTGATCCTCACCGGTCGCGACGACGATTCCGGCACGCGCCTCGCGGCGTTTGCTGAAACGGGTCTTGGTACGGTCCAAGCCGGCAACGTTCAGTATCAGGCGTTGAATGCCGCCAACGCGGATGTCGGCGGCCTTTCGGCTCCTGGCGTGATCACTCACTTGAGTGCTTTCGCAACGCCAAACCTGGGTTATTCCAGCGGTGGCAAAGTCAAGAACGTGCTGAAGTCTTCCGTTCTCGGTGGTTCGGTTGACGATAATGGTCTGCCCTTCGTCGTTGTTTCATACGTCGGCTTGGGTGACACCCCCGGTGCCGCTCAGCAGTTGAACTATAACGGCGTGCCATTCTCCACGGCGGCCATCACCTCCGGTCAATATACTTTCTGGACCAAAGAATTCCTGATGTATCGCGCCGACAAGATCAATGTCGTCGATGGCAACAATAAGACTTTCGCTGACGCCTTGGCGGGGGTCATCTCGGTCAATGCTCCCGTCTCCGGTGGTATCCACCTTCTCGACATGAATGTCGATCGCTCGTTCGAAGGCGCGGTCATCGGCCACAACTAATCCTGTTCACTACTTATTCTGTAATCACTAATTCCTACGAAAATGAAATTTAACAAAATCGCTCTTTCCGTCGCCGCCGGGCTCGCGCTTGCTGCCTCTTCCGCTTCAGCCTTCACCGGCTCGCTCAATGATATCGTCGTCGGTTTCACTAACAGCTATGCCGGCGCAACCAACCTCGAAGTCGATGTGGGCCAACTGCGCCAAAATGTTGCTCCTGGTTCCTATAACCTCGGCAATATCTCTAGTCTCTTGGTTAACACCTACGGTGCAAGCTGGGCTAATTCCTCAGACCTCGCCTTCGGTGCGGCCGGTTGGACGGGCAGCCTTCTGCCAGCTAACGGTGACGTGAAGTCTTCCAACTACGTGACGGCCGGTTGGCTAACGACCAATGGCACACTCGGAGTCCAGAACTCTGCGGCTGCGGCTGCGGCGTTGCCAACCTCCGGTCTCAATTCTTCAGGTGGCAAGATCACCAGCTTGTATAACGCCATGGGGGATTCGTCCGCTACATTAGTGGCCGCAAACGCGGTGACGCTCCCAACGGCAACAGCTGCTTCATGGGACAAGAGCAACACCTCCAATTTCCTCTTCGGGAAATTTGATGCGTCGCTCACGACTCAGCTCGTTTCGTTTAACAACGGTAGCTTCGCTGCTGCGGACCTTTACAAGTTCTCCCCATCAGTGGCTCCTGAGTTCCTCGGCACGATCTCGTTGGACACCCTCGGCAACCTGACCTACACGGTGATTCCTGAGCCGTCCACCTACGCCATGATCCTTGGTGTTGCGACCCTCGGTTTCGCTGCGATCCGTCGCCGCAAGCAGGCCAACCTGCTCGCTTAAGTTCAGCTCCGCTCACTTGGTTTAGACCTGATAGAAACAGATTGAACCCGGCGGTCGCGCTGCAAAGAACGACCGCCGGTGTTTCTACCCTGAGGTTATTGTCTTCCACGGATGGTTAATCCGACAACCTCTTTTCAAAACTAAACTAAAGAGCATTTTTTAAAAGCAGAACGGCTCCTTCCCTCAGTGGGGAGGAGCCGTTTCTGTTTTG
>JANYFP010000040.1 GCA_025362555.1 Verrucomicrobiota bacterium | reverse complement strand
CGCGCGGTGGTGCTGAGTATCGGCGCGGATTGGTCGTGAGTCTGTGGGAAAAATTTGTGTGTGGCGAGCAGAGCGAGGCGCAGGACGCCGATCTTGGTTTTGCAGCCGATGAAAAGTGGTCCGTCACCGATGTCTCCCGCGCGCTCGGCCATGAGAGCGCGGTCGGTCATGTGACCGGGCGCGCGCTGTATGTTGATGACACCGCGCAACGTCGTCCGATGCTCGAGCTCTGGCCGGTGTGCGCGCCACACGCGCACGCGCGAATCACTCGCCGCGATGCGACGAGGGCGCGATTGGCGCCCGGAATCGCTGCGGTGTTGCTCGCGGAAGATATTCCCGGTGAAAATAACACTGGCCCGGTCCGGCATGACGAGCCGTTGCTTGCGACTGACGCCATTTCGTTTCACGGACAAATTGTGGCGATGGTGGTCGGCGAATCGTTGCAAGCATGTCGCGCCGCAGCGGCGTTGGTGGAAGTGGATTACGAGCCACTGCCTGCGGTGGTTGGTTTGGCGGCGGCGATGGCCCAGGGCAGTTATCACACGGAGCCCCATGCCTTGAAGCGTGGTGACGCGCGCGCGGCGTTGCAGGCTTCGCCTTCGATGTTCACCGGTGAGTTTGAGTTTGGCGGACAGGAACATTTTTATTTGGAAACGCAGGCGGCGTGGGCGGAGGCGGGCGAGGATGGCACCGTGACGGTTCATTCTTCGACGCAACATCCGTCGGAGATTCAGGCGATTGTCAGTGAGGTACTGCATCAGCCGCGACACAAGGTGGTCGTGCAGGCGCCGAGGATGGGCGGAGGTTTTGGCGGGAAGGAGACGCAGGGGAATGCCTTTGCGGCGTTGACGGCCTTGGCGGCGGTCAAGACGGGCCGGCCGGTTCGGATTCAATTGGATCGCGACCTCGATATGAAACTGACGGGCAAGCGGCATCCGTTTCACGCGAGCTTTTCGGTCGGGCATGATGGTGAAGGCCGGTTGCTCGCGGCGCAGGTGATGTTGGTGTCGGATGGCGGGTGGTCCTTGGATTTGTCGACGGCGATTTGTGACCGCGCGCTGTTTCACCTCGATAATGCGTATTATATTCCGGCGGTGGATTTCAGCGGGCGGGTGGCGAAAACCAATGTGACGTCGCACACGGCGTTTCGCGGATTCGGTGGGCCGCAGGGTATGATTGTGATCGAAGAGATCATGGATCGCGTCGCGCGGCGGCTCGGATTGCCGCCGGAAGTCGTGCGTGAGCGCAATCTTTATCACGGCACCGGCGAAACCAATCGGACGCATTACCGGGAAGACATTGGCGATAATCGTATCACTGCGATTTGGACGCAGGTGATGGCGCAGGCGGATTTCGCGGCGCGACGCCGTGCGATTGAAGTTTGGAATGGAGCGCATCCGCACATGAAACGCGGCTTGGCGGTGACGCCGGTAAAGTTCGGGATTTCGTTTACGTTGTCGCACTACAATCAGGCGGGAGCGCTCGTGCATATTTATCAGGATGGATCGGTGCAGGTGAATCATGGCGGCACGGAAATGGGTCAGGGGTTGCACACGAAAATTCTGGGCGTCGCGATGCGTGAGCTGGGTTTGCCGGCGGCGGCGATTCGTTTGATGACGACCAGCACGGACAAAGTGCCGAATACGTCAGCGACCGCAGCGTCGAGCGGTGCGGATCTTAACGGCATGGCGGTAGCGGCGGCGTGTACAACGTTGCGCGAGCGATTGGCCTCGGTGGCGGCGGGATTGCTCGTAAGTAGGTCGGGGTTTATCCCCGACGTGTCGGGCGTAAAGCCCGACCTACACGGAGAAGAAGTCGTCTTCGAATGTGGATTGGTCTTTGCGAAATCAAAACCGGAGATGCGTATCCCCTTTGCGACGGTCTGCGCGCAAGCGTACCGCGAGCGGGTGAGTCTGTCGTCGACGGGCTACTACAAGACTCCGGGCGTCCAATGGGATTGGGTGACGTCGACGGGGCGACCGTTTCATTATTTCGCGTGCGGTGCGTCGGTGGCGGAAGTCGAGGTCGATGGATTCAACGGCATGCACCGCGTGCGTCGGGTGGACATCGTGCATGATGTCGGCGAGTCGCTGAATCCCGGAGTGGATCGCGGGCAAATTGAGGGAGGTTTTGTGCAAGGCATGGGCTGGCTGACGCGCGAGGAATTGCGCTGGGACAAAGAGGGGAAATTGCTCACGCACAGCGCGAGCACGTACCAAATTCCTGCGTTCAGTGATGCGCCAGTGGAGTTTAATGTTACGTTGTTGCCCAAGGCGAAACAGGCGAACACGATTCATGGGAGTAAGGCGGTGGGCGAGCCGCCGCTGATGTTGGCGTTTTCCGTGCGTGAAGCTATTCGCGATGCGGTGGCCGCATTCGGTCAGCCTGGCGGCGAAGTAAGGCTGGCGTCTCCAGCGACCGGTGAGGCAATCTTTGCGGCGGTGCAGCAAAGATTAACTAAATGAAGTCACTCGATCGATTTATTCAGCGTTGGCGGATGCGTCAGGCGATGCGGTTTATTCCGCGGAATGCGCGCGTTATTGATATCGGCGCGCATGAAGGAGAATTATTTATAGCGCTCGGTGACCGGTTGGAGCGTGGCTTTGGGGTTGAACCGTTGCGGAACGCGGCCCTCGAAGCCGCAAAATTTACGGTGGTGCCCGGATTTTTTCCTGCGGTGCGGCCGACTGCTGGCGGATGGAATGCCGTGACGATGCTCGCCGTGTTGGAGCATATTCCGACGAGCGAGCAGCCGGCCTTGGCGGCGGCGTGTCAGGAATTACTGCGACCGGGTGGGCGGGTGATTATCACTGTACCGGCGAAGGCGGTGGACCATATTCTTGCCGTGCTGCGCTGGCTGCGCCTGATCGACGGCATGTCGCTAGAAGAACATTATGGCTTTGAGCCAACTGACACGGCGCGGATTTTCTCAGCTCCGGGATTCAAGTTGCTGCACCGGTCGAAATTTCAATTGGGCTTGAATCACTTGTTTGTGTTCGAACGGATCTCCTGAAGTGTC
>JANYFP010000018.1 GCA_025362555.1 Verrucomicrobiota bacterium | reverse complement strand
CGCTGGATACGCAGCGTTCGCATTGGCCCGTGATTGCATCGCGCTTCTGGGTTGCATCAATCTCCAGCGAGCAACGGAAACAAAATGAAGAGGGCTAACAAGAGCATCACAGCGCAACGCGCTTCGCGCGTGGCTGACTGCTGACGTTCGCCGGAAAGATGAAAGCCTCACGCCTACCGATTTCCCTCTGCCACGCGAATTGCCCAAAGTGCGGGCTGCCGACAGAGTTCAAGATGTTCGAAAGTGGTGCGGGCGGAGACTTCTCCACTTTTGTCGGCGCCACTACAGGCGCAATCTACCGCCTCGATTTAGGGAAGGTGCATTATCAGAAGATTTCGGAAGCCAGCCTGCTGGCGGACGCGCAGAAGAAAGAAGGAAGCCTCAGTCGGATGCCCGAAGAGATCACCTGCAAGATTTGTGGCACAGTTTTCTCCGCGAGCTCTATACCAATCGACGGGGAAGAAGTTATCGAAGCCTATGAGCTCTGACGAAAAAAGAGGCGAACCAGACGGCACAAGCAACTCCGGGGCTTCGCCCCTCCGTGTCTGACCTGAATCGATCGGCGGAAAAAAGATGAATCGAATCCTAATCATCCTTGTGCTGTTTATTTCAAGTATGTCGGCCTACGGGGCCACCGAAAATTCAGACACAGCAATAGTTGGCGACTGGCAGTTGGAATCGAAAGGTATTATCTACGACATCTCCTTTCAGAATGACGGCGTGTTTAAGGGCCGCGTGAGCCGCCAAGAGAAAACACTTTGGGTTTGTGCAGGGAAGTGGACGATCAAAGGCGATCGGTTGCACTACACCTATACTGAATCGAGCCTAAAAACGATCCCCGCCGGAGCAGTAGATGAAGACGAGCTTCTCCGTGTTACTCCCGTGTTCTACGAGACAAAGAATAGGGCTGGTGAGACCAATCGATACGTTCGAAGGCAAAAAGGAGAGCCGAATCGGGTAGCCGGGAGTGATTAGCTCCCGGCCCCCACACCACCGAGCATACGGGTCCGTACTCGGCGGTTCCGATCTGGCTACCGCTTCATTTTCAGAGTTCGCCAATACTTCCGTAATTGGCGTCGGCTGTTTTGGGTAACAAGAGGTGACCGCTGTCGATCCCCTCGAAGACTGCGGTCTTTCTCCGCCGCACACGACCGCACCAGCTCGGGAGCTGGCAGGTCGTGGCGGTCTCCGCAGTCCTGATCAGTTCGGTCCTTCACGCGTTCGTGAGACCATCCGGGTCTTTCAGCGCATCCCACTTGGGGTACACTTACTCCCGGCTCGTATCCCGCGCTACTACGACCTCTGCTGACTCCTGTCCGCTTCCCGCCCGTGTTGCCACGGTCGGTGTCAGCGCCGCACTTGCGCGCAGCGCCGCTTTCCGGACAGGTCTCCCCGGGTAATGACGTGAACTTTCGCCACACAACCCCAGACTTTACCTGTGACGCTGATACCGGGACTTCGTTGTGTGGAACCAACTCATCCGCATCACCGGCTTCATAGCCTGTTTCTGTTCGTGGGCTCATGGCTTTGACTCCAGCTTCCTTCCCACCCAGCCTCGCGGCTGCGCAGTTGCTTTTGTCTAATGCTTTAACTTTATGTTTGGTATCTTGCATCGAGGACTCTCACCTTTTCAGTTCACGCCCCTGCCGGGCACACTCCAGATCATCACAGACCAACGCGCTTCGCGCGTGGCTGACTGATGGCGTTGGCCGAAGAAATGAACGCCTCCGAAATCGAAGCCACCTTCCCAAGTAAGCATCGGCTGCCTGAGCCGATTTCCGATATTTGCCGATTCGTGAGCACACATGGTTATCCTATCAGCGGCTGTTTCGAGATATCGAAGATCGGCATGAGCGATGTGCGAGCTTGGTTTCGAGACGACGCTGCCGCCCAAGCAGCTTTTCTTCCCTTTGGTCGGGGCGCTTGCGGTGAAGTCTATGCTATATGGCTGACGGAAGGTCTTACGCCCGAGAGAGCTCCTGTGATCATGCTCGGTTCAGAAGGCCAGCTCGAGGTATTGGCCGTGGATTCCCGGGAGTTCTGCCGTTTGCTGTGCCTCGGTTATTCGGAGATTGGTTCGGATGATCCCGATTCTACGCCCAGCGATTTTGCGGAGACCGAACCGTTTCGGGATTTCATCCAAGAGAAGTATCACTTTGATTTGCCGGCGACCGCTCGCCACATTGTCGAGATGGCGAGTTCGCGATTCCCGAAATTCGTTGATTGGGTTGAAGCTCACCAAAAATGAAAGAAAGAGGCCAACCAGAGCATCACAGACCAACGCGCTTCGCGCGTGGCTGACTGCTGACGTTGGGCGAATAAATTCAACGTGGCGCCCATAAAGAAATTCAAAGCGAAGGCGTATTCGCTTCGGCAGTATCAACAGCCCGGAAAGATTGAGTTTCCCCGTGAGCTGCCCGTGGCTTTCGCTGTCTGCAGCAAGAAGTGTG
>JANYFP010000014.1 GCA_025362555.1 Verrucomicrobiota bacterium | reverse complement strand
CATCACGCGATGAAGCAACCGGCCAAGATCGTCACCCTCGAAGGGCTTCGAGAGAATCTTGCAGCGCGGCAGACTCTGGAGCGCGTTTTGCACGGCTTCGGTGCCGTAGCCCGTGATGATTACCACCGGAAGATCCGCCCCGGCGGCGCGGCAACGCTGGACCAACTCCACCCCCGTCAGACCCGGCATCGTGAGATCGCTGACCATCGCGCGAAAACGCCGTGGCTGCGAAATAACTTCCGCCAGCGCGGCCTGCGGGTCGGAGAAAACAGTCGGACGATAATTCAAATGTTCCAGTTGCTTGGCCACGTAGGCGGCCACCGACGATTCATCGTCGACCACGAGAATTTCCTCCTGATTTCCCTGCGGCACCGCACTCGTGAGCGACCGCGCGGCAATGGGCTCAGTCGTGATCGGAAAGAAAAGTTCGAACGTGGTCCCGGCTCCCGGCTCGCTGCGAACCCGCAGCGCACCATGATGACTGTGCACAATTCCTTGCACGATGGAGAGTCCGAGACCCGTGCCTTCGCCGGGGGCCTTCGTCGTAAAGAAAGGATCGAACACTCGCTCCAATGTCGCGGCATCCATCCCGGAACCATTGTCGGTGACCTTGACCAGCATCGTGGGGCCGGCCGGCAAATCCGGCAATTCCGCGACGAAATTCTCCGTAGCCTCGAATCGCTCAAGCGTGAGCTCGATCCGACCCGACCGGTCGCGCATCGAATGCACCGCATTTTGGCAGAGATTGATCACAATCTGATGCATCTGGGTTGAGTCAGCTTGCACCGTCCCGCTCGTGAGCCGGGACACGATTTCAATCGTAGTCGGGGTGGAAGCGCGAACGAGCTTGAGCGCATCGGCGACCAACTCCGCGAGATCAAGCGGCACGAGAGTAATTTTGCGGCGGCGGGAAAATGTCAGGATTTGCGCCACGAGATCGCGGGCCCGCAGGCCGGAAGCGCGGATTTGTTTCAGGTCGGCACAGACCGCATCCTTGTCGCCGGCCGAAAGGGTCGCGAGTTCGCAATAACCCAAAATGCTCGTCAGGATATTATTGAAATCATGCGCGATTCCCCCCGCAAGCGTCCCGAGGCTTTCCAATTTCTGCGCTTGGAGCAGTTGCGCTTCAAGACGACGACGGCGCTCGATGCCCGCGTTCAATTCCTGCGTACGCATTTCGACGAGCCGCTCAAGGCGGGCCTTTTCCCGCCGCTCGAGAATCGACGCCACGCGCACGATCAAAACCGTCAGGCCAATCGCCCCGAGCACATACCCGAGATACGCCCATTTGGTCAGGTACCATGGCGGCAGCACAGTGAAAGCGAGGGCCGCCTCCGCGCCAAGGGTGCCCGCAGCCCGCGGACGGACGTGCAACACGTAGTGGCCGGGCTTAAGATGATTAAACGAGGCCGCCCCACCCGCTCCTGTCGAAGACCATTGGGAGTCCACCCCTTCGAGTTTTACTTCGAAATCGATCGAAGAGCCGAACGGACAATTTGGTGCGACAAAATGAACGGCGAATGAATTGTCGTAGAAATCAATCGGCGGCAATTCACGGACCGCGAGAAACTCCGTGCGCCCACTCGCCGAAAAACTCAAATGGGTGATCAAGGCCTGAAATGGCACGGACGGTGCCGGAGGCAGCGCCGGATCAAACCGCACGAGGCGACGGTCCGAATGCATCCACATGACTCCACCCTTTTCGCAAAAAAAGGAATAAGGCTGAAATCCCGGCGGCATTGGTTCGTTGAGATTGCGCCAATGACCATCGTCCGGCGCGAACACCTGCACTGAACCGTTGGCGGTGATCCACACTCGCCCGAGCGTATCGCGGGCCGGGCGGCCGGAGATGTTCGATAATCCAGGAAAATCCCGCGTGAAATCCTCATCCGGCTCAAAGCGGCGGGTGCTTTCCACAAAGCGGAGAATCTGCCCACCCACACTAAAACGAACGTTGCCCTTCAGTGAAAAAATCTGGGCCCACCCTTCGCGCATCCCGCTTTCCTGTCCAAAAACCTCCACCACCGGCTTGTCGTCCGTCACCCGAATCCGCGCCACTCGGGCATTGCCCTGCTCGATCCAGACCGACCCGTCATCACCAATCTCAAAATCGTAAGGAGTTTCGAAACCCGGGGCCGCAAATTTTTCGACCATGAATCCATGGTCCGTCGATCGCAGCCAACCCATTTCCTGATGTGCGGCATACAGCCAGCGGCCGTCATGCGGGGCATCACCGAGAATGCGCATATTGCTCAGCTCGGGAAAGAGCATCGCCCAGCCATCTTTGTCTCGTCGGAAAGTGCCGCGCTCGGTGTTCGCGAGCGGAAAGCCCAACGCGTTTGAATGAGAGAAAACAAAATGTCCTGGCGGGGTATCGGCCTCGAAGCCAATGATCAAACCGTACGAATCATAGATCCCCCGCACCATGTTGCCGTCAGCATTTAGCCAAAGCCGCCCATCGACCCGGGTGGGATCGACATTAGTCAGCCGAGTGGTGACCAATGGTTCATAAAATGAAAGCCGGGATGGAAACTCCACCCGCACGATGCCCTCTGACGTCAGACCCACGACTGACCCGCCAGTCACACACAAGAGACGAATGTGATTGAGTTGATGATCGAGCCGATGATTCAGGACCTGAAGCGTCCGGCCTTTTTGATCGAAAAAAACCAAGCCATAACCTTCGACCGCGGCCGCCATCAGCCCTCCGGCCGTTTCGCAAAGCGCATTAATATGCGTGCCCTCGCCCAAATGACCGGTGTTCACGAAGTCACTGGTCCAGGCACCATCGAATAATTTTATACCCCGGCCATAAGTGCCAACCAGCATTTTTTCCGACCCAAATGGCACGGCACACGTGATGGTGTCCATGGAAGAAAAATCCGGGGAATACGCCACGGGTTCCATGGCCGTACCAGTCAGGCGCCACAACCGCCCGCTCGTGCGATCACTCATGAAATGTGAATCGCCCGCGCGAAACACTTGTTCGATGGTATCGGCGCGCCCCATGATTTTAGCAGTTTGCCCCGGCCGCCACGCCACGAGCGGTCCACTATCGCCGTGCCAGAACCAATCCGGACCCACGCGCACCGCAAAATGAAGCACGGGCGCATGCAGCGGATCCTCATTGGTCCAGGAAGCAACCAGCCGTAAACGCCAACGCGCATCAGCCCCAAACTCAACGCGGGCAAATCCCCCCACCACGCCCATATAAATCCCGCCGTCCCGATCCACCGCCATCGTATCGGCGGGCGCGAGCGGATCGTTCGCGGCCTGCTGAAATCGTTCCCAACGCACCCCATCGCCAATGGCGATCTGATGTCCCGCCACAAGCAGCAAGCGACCGTCCGGCAACACATGAAGATCGGTGGGCGGCGCATCGAGCCCGAGCGTTTGATAACTCCGCACTTCAAAAAGTGGTGCACCGGCTTCAATCAGATCGGGCGCACTGGCGTCGATGTATCGGGTTTGGGCTTGTATCCCACGCAGGCCTCCCACGGAAATAACCCAACCGATCAGTGCGATCCGGACAACTTTCCAAGCAAAGTAAAAGTTAGCGGGGAGGCGGACGGGCGGAAAGGTCGGGGTGGAGCAATCCATCGTTAAATGAAATCCTAATTTCGCTCGAAACAAAGGGGGTAAATCTTCGATCAACCCAACGATCATTGAATTCCGGGCGGTGGCAACCGTCATATTAAAATTCAGCTCAGCGAGCAGGCCGCGGGCGGAACAAAGGATCTACCGGGCAATCCTCGCCCGGGTTGGAATCGGCGCAGCTTGAGACCACGGATGCTCACGGATTTTCAATCCAATAAAAATCCGTGAAAATTCATACCGCGGGAGAAAGACTAAGCCGGTACTTCTCGCTGAATGATTCCTGTATCCATGGTGATCACTGCTACCGGACCACGCGACCTCAGCGATCCTTCGTTAAACGGATCAATTGAGCATCGGAATCGAGAACGTAACCGTGAGACAAAGAATCTCCCATCAAAAAAATTATTTGCCGAATCCGGCCGGCCCAACCAGCAACCCACGAAGACCATTCAGCTACATTTAGTTTTCCCCTTCAGCGAAAAAAATCAGGCTTCGCGGGGTGCCCTGGTCACCCCGCGAAGCCTGAAGCCCACCATCGAGCATACAACCCGCGCCATTTTTATCGCGCTTTGCGCCTTGTCCTGCAACTAAGTGCCCGAACTCCGATGCTCTCCCCCGCCCTCGAAAAACAACGTCACCAATTGTTCGCCCACACCGTGCAGGGCATGGAGGAACGGCTGCAGTCTGGGCAAGATCCCGCCGCCATGCTCACCGCGCTCCACTGGGGCATGCGGGAACTCGATCGGACCTTCGCCGAAACTCCCGCCAAGGTGAGAGCAACCGTCGCCTGCCGGGCGGGCTGCGCTTTCTGTTGCAGTGTCCCGGTGCACGTTCAGGCGCATGAAGTGTTTTTTGCGGCCGAATATATCCAAAAAAAATTCTCGCCTGCCGATTTCGCCGGTGTGCTAACCCGCACTGCCACTCACCGCACCCGGGTTTCCGGACTCTTGGTCGACGAACGCGGACGATTGAGAGAACCGTGCGCACTCCTCCGCGACGACGGTTGTTGCTCCATCTACGAAAGCCGACCCGAAGCGTGCCGCGCCCATCACACCAACAGCGCAGAACCCTGCCGGGCCGATCTCACCGAACTCGACGTCGCCATCGAAAAAGCCTACATCCCCGCCCTGCGCGCACGCATGTACGCGGTGATGCTGGGCATCGACGAAGCCATCGAAAACGCCGGCTTTGATGATCGCGCTTATGATTTTGGTTCAGCCTTGAACGAGGCGCTAACCAACAGTCTTTGCCGTGTCCTGTGGATGCGCCGCCAGCCGGCCTTCCCTGATTCGTGTCTCGCCGAACCACCAGAGCCAACTGGTGAGACTATCCCACTGCGCTCATCCTAGCGCGCTTACAATAAAACGGGAATGAGAAAGGCGAACCCGGGGCGAGAAGTTTTTTGTCCCACTCCGCCACTAGGCCGCCGTTAGAATCGCACCGTGTGCTGCGCAGCGTACAATAAGTCGATGGGGTTTGCGGCTCGCAGGTAATCCCTAAAGTTTGACGGTGGACTCCGACGGAAAATCACCCGACGACGCTAAAGCAACATCGATTTCTCTCACAATTTTTTCCACCGCATCCGAAAGCGCAAGGCCAGTCACGGTCGATTTAGTGGTCATCGTATCACACTTAAGCTTGGCCATTTTCTCCTCGTGCGTCCCCACAATTTCGCGCACGAGAATTTCGCTTCCATCCAGGCTAACTCGGATTTTCAGTGCGACGTTCCCGACCACAGGCGTTTCCGTGCTGCCATAAGCGACCCCACCAAGCCCTCCCGTGAGAAAGCTGGCGACAAAGACTTTCTTCAGCATCGCCTGATAACCCGGCACCAACCACTCGAGCTTGGTCAATTCACCCGTAATCGTAATCTTTGTTCCGACGCCGTCCTTCATGCCCACAACTTTTGATTGAGTGAGTGCTTGGATAATTTCTTGCTCCACGCAGGTCGCGACAGCTTGCGACAAAATCGCATCAATTGATCGATCTGCCCGTTGATCGGTAATAGAAACGCGCAACTCGCCTGTTTCCCTCAAGCTTTGAGCGGCATAACGTGTCGCCTTGGTTTGAAGGGAAACTGTCCGCGGGCCACCACTAGCGCAGCCACTAAATAATCCGACGATCAGAGCTAATATGAGTATGAGGTATTTCATGGATAGATATATTCTAAGAGAGTATAACGTCGGCCATGTTTAACGATCCACGTCGTCTTGAGTTTTTACTGTCGTTTGGTTCGCCGTTTGAAGCGTCCAGCCCTTGCAAAGGGCAAGCCAGCGCGAATACCATGAATTCGGCACCGTGTAACTCCCAGCAATCACTTGGTTATGCGGTTCGAAAAGCTCAAATGTGGTGCGAGAGAGAAACACCAGATGAAATAGACGGACGCCCTCACTGTAAGCATCCAGTTGCATCTCAAAACTAATCTCCGCCGGCGTCATCCTCGCGGTTATGGCCTTATCGCTCAAAAGCTTTTTTATAATCTCCACGCGCTTCGGATCCTTCACCACAATAGTCGTCGCCGGCAATCGCGAGTTCGGTTGATAAAAAATATCAATCCGATCTATCGTCTTAATTGTCTGCAGATATGCGTCCCGGTCCGGTTTCATTTGCTCCAATTCCACAGAAGTGAGCGGAGCAAACTCCGGAAAATACAGATGAGCGTCGGGATCCGAATAGGCATCGAGTTTGATGCGTTCCTCCACGCCAGGAATCATGCGGGGAATTTGAATCCGAGCCATGGCAAGGGTGTTATCCTCAAACATCATGGTCAGCGCGTATAATTCACTTTCAGGGATCTTGATCTCATCCGAACAGGCCAACACGCGCCGGTCGGCAGCCGGAAGTTGAATAAGGTAGATCCACACGGACGCATCTCGAGTAACTGGGTGCGTATCGATATGGTCGACCGTCCCTCCTAAACGACCTTCTTCGCCCAACACCGCGATGATACGCGTCTTGATTGCACCCTCCTGCAAAAGGGATCGTAGCGCAGTTAGTGAAATTAACTTGGGGTGCCACTGCGCGAAAGGCTGGGAACTGCACCCGACCAAAACAGCCAACACGGCAACGCAGGCGAAATAGGCCGTCATCCCAAACGTCGGACGTGATCCACGGAGAATCAATCCATCTTCAAGTGGCATCTTTTGAAATTACGGCGCTTTTCACGGCTTAATCAATTTATTCTGTCACGAGTGAAACCGTCCCTTTCGCACAACACCACTTCGATTTAATCTGCGCCGCAGAGTGCCTCACGAGCAAACGTGCGTCGGCGCATCAAAGGGCAACGCGCCGTCGACCATCGGAAGTCGACCGACGCGCAGTGGGGCCAATGGCGCTACCTCTAAACGACGCTAGACTCGCCGCGCATTCGCTTCGGGCATCGGCAGCGGGCCGGTGCGTGAGGGCATCGGGGCATACGTCGGCTTGCCGAGTCCGGGTACGAGGTCGGCAATTTTCACTGGCTGACCCGTTTCGAAACATTTGTTCGCCGCCACCCCAATCAGAATCGAAGCAGCCCCGGCGTGCACACTCGACGCACGCAGGTATTTGTCCGCTGGAGCGTCCGGCAGAAAAATCTCGTCGAGCATCACCTTATCCCCGCCACCGTGACCACCCACTCCCGTCCACGGCTCAATTTTACGCGGCGCGCCTCGCAGCGGAATCAGGCGCGTGGTCACGCCATTTTCGGCGATGCCACCCTGCACGGTGTCCGTGCCGTTCACATAAGTGGACTCGACAATCGTGTGCTCAAGCCGGCCTTTCGTGCCGTTGAACGCAATCGTGTAACCTTCCCACGCATTGAAGGCGTTGAGTGAATAGGAAAGCGTCGAACCATTGTCGTAACGCACCATCACATTCATCGTATCCTCGATATCGATCTCCGGCCGGAACACGCATTGGTCGCGGAAATAACCGTCGTAATGCTCCTGATCGAGATAAAGTTCCTTAAGGTCGGGACTCGCGGCGAGATCCATGAAGAAACCACATTCCCCTTTTTCCGGACACGTGTGGCAGCGTTCATGATGACTCTTCAGTCCGAAGCGTTTTGCCATCGCAGGCGTGTAAAACTCCTTCTTGCCGACCGCCCACACCGTCTCGGGCATCGCGCCGAGCCACCAATTCACGAGATCAAAATGGTGCGAGGCCTTGTGCAACATGAGTCCTTGGGAGAATTTCTTGTGGCTGTGCCACCGACGGAAATAGTCCGCGCCATGGGCCGTGTTGAGCATCCAATGGAAATCCGTGGACAACACGTCGCCGATCTCACCGCTCATGAGAATGTCCTTCACCTGCGTGCGCGGCGGAGAGTAGCGGTAATTAAAAGTCACGCGCAAGTGGCGGCCCGTACGGCGGCTGGCCTCGAGGATGCGCTGGCATTTCTCCGCAGTGTTGGTGAGCGGCTTTTCCGTGATGACATCACAACCCGCCTCCATGCCGCGCACGATATAATCATCGTGCGTCGAATCCATGGTGGTCACGATGACGAAGTCGGGCTTGGTCTCCTTGATCATGCGCTCGAAATCAGCTGGCCCATACACGGGCGGCACCGGCGCCCCATTCTTCGCGGAGAGTCTTTGCGCAACTTCCAGGCGGCCGGGATTCGAATCGCACAGGCCGACGAGCATGGCGTGGGCCACGTAATCTTTTTCGATCGCCATTTGATACATGCGATGGCGCGAGCCGACGCCGACAATCGCGAAACGTCGGCGCGGCGCGATCGCTTCGGCGAAGGCCGTGGGTGCGCCACTGAGTGCGAGGCCGACACCGGCGGCCGAAAGCGTTTTCACGAAAGTGCGGCGATCAACGCCGGCGGGAGCGAGCTCGGATGACATGGGGAAAGCAAATCAGGGGTTGCAAACAATCGGAACGAAACAAGGCCAAATCAGGACCAAAAACCCGCTGCGTGCAAGGCACGTTTCACCGAACACTTCACTCTTTCGGACTGGTCCAAGGCGGGGCCGTGGACGGTTTGTTCTTCGCACGCTCGACTTGCAGGTGCAGCGCGTGGAGCGACACAAAGATATCGCGCAAAAAATCCACCAGTGAAAATATGAGCAACGAAATGCTCGCGGCAAAAAACGCCAGCATCAGCACCTCCAATTTCCAACCAAACATGGCCGAGCCAAAGATGGCCACGACGAGCAGACAGGAAACCAACATGCTCAGACCATTGCTGGTCACCGCGCGCCGGATCAGCAGAGCGCGACGCCACATGATATCCAACTGACTTTCCAGGTGCCGACGATCCTCCGGCATCGCCGCCGGGATCAATTCCGCCACCACCCGCGTCCGATCCACGATGCGCGCCATTCGATTGGTCAGCGTAATCATCAGAGCCCCCATCCCGGAAATGAGAATCACCGGCGTAATGGACAATTGAATGATCGGCAGGAGCGAGGGGAGCGATTCCATGAGTGATCAGGTTGGAAGGAATCCGCGCGCAAGCAATCCCGCGTTCAGCGTTAACCCAGCAGACAAACAGGCGGACGCTGACCGATGACGATCTATTCCTGTTGTGAGTTTATCCACCACCGCTAGATCAAAACCATGCAGCCTCGGCCGCAAAACACGTGGTTCCGTGACGAAAAGAAACGCCGCTGTCAGAGGGGCCGTCTTGGCCTCGTTCCACCGTCCAGTGCCCGCTGGTTGTGACTGGGCGATCGGTTAACTGACTGGATACGGCTTAAGCCGACAACTTAGCGGGAACAATCTCACCAACGTGGAAAGGCGTCCGCGATTTCTCTTTCGCGTGCGCAACAAGTTCGACGATAATTCGTCCGAGTTGGTCAGTCGAAGCGTTGATTTTACCGAGATAATTCCGCCCATTTTCATCGAGCTGCGCACTGCAGCGTTCGGTCAACAAATCCGTATATCCGCCGATCGTCATGAGCGGCGAGCGGAGATCGTGGGCGACGGTCCGCCCAAAATCTTCAATCTCCGCGCGGAGCACATCCACTTCCTGGGCTTTTTCCTCCAGCTGGCGATCGAGCTGGGCGTTATGCAGGAATAGCGCTTCGCTCATCAAGGCCGGAGAAGCGATGCTTTGCCCCATTAGGCCGTGAGCGGCCACCGGCTCCGCATCCACGCTGCTCGTCGAAGATAATGGTGATCCAAATCTCCGCTGCTCGCGGCCGGTCTCGGTCAATGACGCCACGTATGTTAAGTTGAGCCAGGCGATGAGCGTCTTAGCCAATTGCATCAGGCCATCTAAATTACCGGGTTTGACGAGGAAGGAATTCGCCCCGAGGTCATAGCATCGACGGACGTCCTCCTCATGGCTGGACGCACTCAGCACGCAGACGCAAAGCCGCTTAAGTGCCGGCTGCTGGCGAAGCCAGGCCAACACCTCAAAGCCGTTTTTGCGCGGCATGTTTAAATCGAGCAACATCACCGTCGGTAACGGAAATTCCGTCCGGTTTCCGTAGGCTCCTGCTCCTTTGAGATAATCAATCGCCTCCACCCCATCGCGCGCGAATTGAAGCGGCTGCACCAGCCCCGCTCGCTCAAAAACAGTGCGCATCAGCAGCGCATCATTTTCGCTGTCGTCAACAATCAGAACAATCGGGTTTTCAATTTTCATAAATTTAGCGAATGAGTGATGGGGCGATTCCACCGGAAGCCGCACTGGCGAGTTCAATCCAGAATTGACTGCCTTGGCCGGGCGCTGACACCACCCCCACCTGTCCACCCATGCGTTCCACTCCTCGCTGTACGATGGCAAGACCGATCCCGGTGCCGGCATAGGAGGTAGTGTGCAATCGCTTAAAGACTTCAAAGATGCGGGCCTGAAATTCCGGGGAAATCCCAATGCCATTGTCTTCCACCCAAATCCGGATAATTCCACCCGGCCGTTGCTCAGGGCGCAGACGCACCTGCGGAATTTCATCACCCACAAACTTTACGGCATTACCAATTAAATTCACCAAAACCTGACGCAGCGTCGCCGCGTGAGCCAACACCGTGGGCCAGGGATGACTGCTTTCAATGTGAGCCTCACTCTCGACGATTTCCGTTTCGCAACCGGCAAGCGCACCCTGCACGACGTCCTCCAGTGCCACCGGCCCGAGCTGAATCTCCTGCTGGCTGACACGGCTAAAAGTGAGGAGATCGGCCAGCAAGCGATCCATTGTCTGTGCCGCCGCATTAATAAAATTGGCGTAGTCACGGCCTTGTTTATTCAAGCCCTCCGCGTGATTCTCCACCAACAGCTGCGCGAATCCCTGCATACTGCGCAACGGCGCGCGAAGATCGTGGGCTATGGAATAAACCAGCGTTTCCAACTGCTGGTTGCTCGCCCGCAGTTCGGCCGTGCGGAGTCCCACCACGCGCTCAAGGTCCGCCGCATGCTGCTCCAGCCGCAAGTCCGCCCCCCGCAATGCGGCTTCATTTCTTTTCCGCGCCGTGATATCTCGAACGTTGCACTGGATGACCTGCTGATCGCCTTCCTGGTAAACATTGCTGACGAACTCCACATCAACCCGCCTTCCGTCTTTGGTCACAAGCGGCAAATCTTCGTAGCGAATGGAGTGAGTCGCCTTCAATTCCAAAAACGCCGCCTGACTGGCCGCTTCGTCCTTGAGCAATCCAATTTCGAACAACTCCTTGCCGAAAAATTCTTCAAAGCTATAGCCGAGAAATCCAATCAAAAATGGATTTACATCGATAATTTTACGCGTCGCAGGATCGAGAATCAAAATACCGTCCTGCGCCGTTTCGAAAAGACGACGGTATCGCAGCTCGGATTCAAACAAAGTGGTGTTCATGAAGTTTAGATCGAAAGAAATATTTACACCGATAAATATACCCGGACCTCCGTTTCCGTGACATTGGGTGTGCACCCCATGCCGATCCAAAAATTGATTCCGCGACGACCGGTCCAGGCGAGGAATTTATCGATAACACCCCCAAGCACAGACCCAAAATCATCAGCATCCAAATAGGCCTCCTGAGCCAGGCATTCCTGCAATGCGGTATGCCGTGTCCTCACCTTGCATGGCTTCCGACAAGCATGCATCGAAAGCAAACCCGGTATTTGTCCGGGCCGGTCGCCCGGCAAAGGCACCCCACCCACACCCAACCAAGCCAAAGCAAGCTTCGAGATATTAGACCCACAGGAAATAAACCTAGAAAACTCAGATGAGAAACCGCTAATTTTCGCTCATTGACGCTAATCAAGAAATTCAAAAAAACTGGATCAAAAGTGGTTCACCTGATCGGTGAACAAAACTCCCTGAGCCAAAGCCAAGTATTGCCTGCATTAGCGAAAATTAGCGGTTAACTCACTGTGGAATTCAGGATAAAAGGTACGCACTAAACTCCTCGAAAGGTCAGTGCGGAGCGGCCGGCCTTTTGCCGGGCGACGGCCGCTACTTTGATGAAGCGGTCATCGCACGCGTGGTGTTTGAATCCGCACCCCACTCCATCTCATCGGCCACCGAATGTAACGGGAGCAACCCGCGCCAGAAGCTGGTTAATCCATTCTGCTATCCCTCCTTCATCTCAAAACTAAGTACCGATTTCATTTCCGGGATTCCTCGACGGCCAGAAGCCTTTGCTCGTTTTCCGCTTCATTCGCGCCCTCGGCAACGAGCTGTTCTGTTTCACTGCGCCCGTCGACATCGTCGTCCTCATTCGGCGATTCCGCCGCCTGGCGTCCTTCCGATCCGGGAACCGGATCCCAACGCTTGGATTCAGGGAGAGCCTCAATCATCGCGTCCTGACGATCCGGGTCGGTCTCACCCGTCAGCTCACGTTTGGCCTGCGCATAATCGGCGTGCGTCACGTGGGGAATTTCCCGACCGGCGATCAAGGCCAATTCACGCGTGCGCGCGTGGAGCATCTCGCGACTCACAATGCGGACGGCGACCAAACTCTTCGTTAAGATATCTTTATTAAGTGGATTGTTATTCATAAATTTGTCCCCGGCGGCGAAGCCGGGAGGTGTTGATGTTCTTGGTTATTCCGTGGGAAACCCGGCTGCTTTCTCATGACCGGCGTGCGCGAGGTGATTTTCTGCGGTCCGCTGAATGTCTGCTTTCGTCAGGCTGACAAAGACCGCCGACTCTTCGTAGCTGATTCGTTCGATCGCACCCGGCGAAATCAGGATTTGCTTGCCGGAATACCAATGGCCGGTCTCGACCACCACTTCCCGAATCGCCCAGCTCTTGTCATCAATCATGAATCCGCTCACAGTTCCGAGTTCGCCATCACTCGCGTGAATTTGATAGCCGTCAACCGCATGAGTGCTTTGAAGATGCTTGTCGTCGCGATGCGTGTGCTGTGGCAAATTTTCCATTTCAACCGCCGGTGGTGGCAACATCACGGGAAACCCGCCGAGGCCCCACATCGCCGCGCCATCCCAGTAATTCGGCAGACCGTAATACCGGTAAAACTCCAGTTCGTATTGCCGGGAAACCGGCAGGTGCGACTCGATCGGCGGACTCTTTTCAATCTGCAGTTTGCTTAAACCAACCTGCAATGTCTTCTCTGACGGTTCCCATTTCCCGAGTGTGTGCGGAGTCAGCAACACCTGGCGCCCCGTCAACCAGGAGCCCGTGTCTGCGACCAGGTAGCGAACCACCCACGTCTTATCGTCGAAGTAAAAGTCCTTCACGTGACCAATGGCTCCGTCTGATGCCAGGAGTTTCGTACCGTAGATTTCTTTGATATTTTGTAACATAAATAATCCCGTTTGAGTTGACTGTCGGATCCTGCCTGCACGGCTCGCTATCCTCTTCATTCCACAGCGCGAAGATACCTGGAATATCTTCGGCGAGGTATGGGGTGTTATCCGCCGCGGAAATAAGCGGGGGATTTTTTACAGTGCCATCGTGCGACGGGAAAACTCGAATCCATGCGAGGCAACGTCACGGAAAAGACCCCATATTTTTTTCTCCAACAAACCGCATAATCGCGCGCAAATGAAACACATTACTCCGCGCGCGCCTGCCCGCCTTCATCGCAGATACTTTTATCAGGCCCCATCAGCGCGTATCGCCGAAATAATCGGGTAATGATGCAGCTATCCGCGTGACGGTCGTCGTTGCAACAAAGGTGAGCGCGCCGGATGCGATATAAGCGGGGTCGCCCATCGTCGGACTCGCGACCAGCCAACTGAAAAACACATGCAAACGCGAACACTCCGCTGGCAAAATTTAATAGGGCTGCCGTCGCGCCCGCGCGGAAGCGAACCGCCCTTGCGGGCCGAATTGTTCAGCGCCGAACAGCTCGCGCGCCATGCCCAGGCGCTCGCCGCCAGCCACCAACTCGCCGCGCACCGGAGTTCCAACCGCCTATTGACACGACTGGACGAAAACGAAAATGGCCTGCGCGCTTTCAATCGCTCCAGCCTCGCCGTCAATCCGGCGCGGCACATCACGCCGGCAGCCGAGTGGCTCCTGGATAATTTTTACCTGATTGAAGAACAGATTCAAATGGCGCGGCGCCATCTGCCCCGCGGCTACAGTCGGGAATTGCCGCGACTGCTGGGCGGCCCGTCCACCGGCCTGCCGCGCGTTTACGACATCGTGTTGGAATTAATTTCGCACGTCGACGCCCAGATCGATGCGGTGCCACTCAGCGCGTTCATCGCCGCGTACCAAACAGTGACGTCCCTCAAACTGGGCGAGTTGTGGGCGATTCCCATCATGCTGCGCCTGGGTTTGATTGAAAATCTGCACCGGGTGACCGCGCGTCTGGCCATCGCCCGCGAGGATCGGGATCTCGCGGATGACTGGGTGAATCGTCTTCAAAATACGGTGGAACAACACCCATCCCGGCTGGTGATTGTCGTGGCGGACATGGCGAAATCCGATCTGCCGCTCTCCAGTTCTTTCGTGGCAGAATTCTGCCAGCGCCTATCGCGCCAAAGTCCGGTACTGCACCTCGCACGGAGCTGGCTTGAGCAGCGGCTCGGAGAGGAAGGCCTGTCGATCGAGCAACTCATCCAACTCGAAAGTCAAAATCAGGCGGCTGATCAGGTCTCCGTCAGCCACAGCATTGCGAGTCTGCGATTCCTCAGTGCGACCGACTGGAAGGATTTCGTGGAGAGCCTGAGCTTGGTCGAGGCCACGTTGCGCACCGACCCGGCGGCCATTTACCGCACGATGGATTTCGCGACCCGCGACCGCTATCGTCATGTCATTGAGTTTCTCGCCCGGTACAGCCGGTTGACGGAAGGGGAAATCGCGCGCCGGGCGATCCAATTCGCCGAAGAAAGCGCCCGACAAAAAGGCGTCGGTGATCGGACCGCCCACGTCGGGTTTTATCTGATTGAAAAAGGCGAAGCGCTGCTGGCGCGCGCCACGAAAGTACGGCGGCCCTGGCGCACGGTCATTGAAAGAATCATCCATCGGTTCCCCCTGATGTTTTATGCCGGCAATATCGCGCTACTGACCTTGCTCGGCGGGATCGTGTTTTTCCTCCAGCTCCGCCGGTTCGAACTGCCCGGTTGGCAGATGGCAGGTTTCACCGCCGGCTGGCTGCTTTGTGCCAGCCAGCTCGCCGTGGCGCTGATGAATTGGCTGAGCACGTTGCTGGTAAAACCGCGCCTATTGCCGCGACTGGATTTCTCGGCGGACATTGCGCCCGAGTGCCGGACCATGGTGGTGGTGCCGACAATGATCACGCGCGCGGAGAACGTTGATCATCTCATCGAGACGTTGGAAATTCATCATTTGGCGAACCGGGAAAAACAATTGCACTTCGCCCTGCTGACGGATTTTTGCGACGCCGACACGGAAACCTTGCCCGGTGACGCGGCCTTGGTGCAACGCGCCCGTACTGGGATCGCCCGGTTAAACCGGAAATATTTGTCAGCGGCGCAGGATCTTTTCTTTTTGTTTCACCGTCCCCGTCGATGGAATGCCGGAGAGAAAAAGTGGATGGGTTACGAACGCAAGCGCGGGAAGCTCACCGAATTTAACGCACTCCTCCGCGGCGGCGCGACCGACTGTTTTTCCGTCATCGTGGGCGACACCAGCATTCTATCGTCGATCAAGTACGTCATCACCCTCGACACCGACACGCAATTACCCCGCGATGCCGCCCGCCAACTCATCGGCACGATGGCCCATCCACTGAATCGCCCTGTGTTTGACCCGGCCCACGGCGTGGTGACCGAGGGCTACAGTATCTTGCAACCGCGGGTCGGGGTGAGTCTCCCGAGTGCCCGGCGATCCTGGTTTGTGCGACTCTTCGGAGGCGACGCGGGAATCGATCCTTACACGCGGGCCATTTCCGACGTGTATCAGGATCTTTTTCAAGAAGGCTCCTTCATCGGCAAAGGTATCTACGAAGTGGACGCTTTCGAAAAAGCGGTGGCGGGGCGTTTCCCGGAAAACGCCATTCTCAGCCACGATCTTTTGGAGGCGTGTCATGCCCGTTCCGGCCTCGTTAGCGACGTGGCGTTCTACGAAGAATATCCTTCGCGCTACAACGTGGATATCGACCGGCGCCATCGCTGGATTCGCGGTGATTGGCAGATCACCCAATGGCTCCTGCCCCGCGTGCCCGGCGCGGACGCGCGTCACTTGGCCAACCCGCTCTCCGGACTTTCCCGCTGGAAAATTTTCGACAACTTGAGGCGCAGCCTTGTCCCCGCCGGTCTCTTGGGCCTGCTCCTCGCTTTTTGGTTGATACTCCCCGGGCACGGCACGCTGGGTTCCCTCTTGATCATCGGCCTCATCGCGCTGCCCGGAGCTTTGGCCACCCTCGTCAACGTGTGCCGCAAGCCCGATGATTTGCCGTGGACCATGCAACTGAAGGAAACGGCGGGCGCGTGCGGCCGACAACTTGGACAGATCGTTCTCACCCTCGCATTTCTCCCCTACGACGCCTTCATCAGCGTGGATGCCATTGGTCGGACGCTACTACGTTTACTGGTGACGCGCCGGCGACTGCTCGAATGGAAAACCTCCAGCGAAGCCGAACGCAGCACGCGCACCTCGCTCGCCAGTTTTTATGCGACCATGTGGATCGCCCCACTCGTTGCGCTGTTCAGCGGATTTTTGCTACTCGCGTTCCAGCCGATTGCATTGCTCGAAACCCTGCCCATTCTGGGTCTGTGGCTCACGGCACCATGGATCGCCTGGTGGATCAGCCAACCGATCAAAGCCACCTCACCCGGTTTAACGGCGGAGCAAAAAAACTTTTTGCGCCGCACCGCGCGGCAGACGTGGTATTTCTTTGAGACCTTCGTCACAGCGCAGGAAAATTGGCTGCCGCCGGATAATTTTCAAGCCGCTCCCGTTCCCGTCATCGCGACGCGCACCTCGCCGACCAACCTGGGTCTGGCGCTCCTTGCCAATCTCGCCGCGCATGATTTTGGCTATCTGTCGGTGGGAGGTCTGATCCAACGCACGCGCGACACCCTCGCCACCATGCAAGGCCTTGAGCGGCACCGCAGCCATTTCTATAATTGGTATGATACCCGCACGCTCC
>JANYFP010000564.1 GCA_025362555.1 Verrucomicrobiota bacterium | reverse complement strand
GTGGATTAGCGGTTTCTCATCTGAGTTTTTTAGGATCAAGAGGCCAGCGTGCTTGCACGCGCTCCGAGTTCCCAGTGCCCGATCCCGTTTGCTGGGCGGCCGGCCCGGACAAATACCGGGTTTGCCAGAGGGCAAACAACGGTGCGCGTGCAAGCACGCTGCCTACGTCGGAATCCGTGCCCCAACTGCGTTTTTCAGGATAACCCTTTAATTTAATTCCCCATAGTTTTCTGTGTGTTCCGTGTATTTTGTGGTGACTGAATCCGTTCCACTATCGCCCACGCCTCACCGCACGTTGTTAATGATGATGATCCGGCGCGCGCCGCGGAAAAAGTAGTGGATCAGATTATTGCCGTCGCGCAGCGCGAGTTTCGCCGACGCCAGATCGGTCGCGGGCGTGTGATTCAATTGCTCAATCACCGCGCCCGGCGGCAACACTTCGCGAAACGGCGAGGTTTCCGCCACATCGGTAATCATCAGTCCTTCCACCCGATCATCGATGCGCAATTCCTTCCGGAGCTCAGCCGTGAGCGGCGACACGGTGACGCCGGGGAGCAATTCACCGTCGGGCATTCCATCCTCCTGCATTTTGCCCAGCACGACTTCCTTGGTGTCCGTCTTGCCGTCGCGAATATATTTCAGCGTGATTTTCGTCTCCGGTGGAGTTTGCGCCACGATCAGACGAAAATCCTCGGTCGTCGTCACGGGCTGATCGTTCACCGCGATAATAATATCCTCGCTCTTCATCCCCGCCTTGGCCGCAGGTCCATCGGCGGGCTTGAGTTCAGTAATGATCACGCCGCGCACGTCGCGCTTCAGGCCGTAGGATTCCGCGATATCGGCATCCACCACTTCGGTGGTGATCCCCAGATAGCCACGCGACACCGTGCCAGTCTCGATCAGGCTGTGCATGATCGAACTCGCGAGATTGATCGGAATGGCGAATCCGATGCCGATATTGCCGGAGGAAGTGGAAATAATCGCCGAGTTGATTCCGATCAGCCGGCCGCGCGCATCGATTAGCGCGCCACCCGAATTACCCTGGTTGATCGCCGCATCCGTCTGAATAAAATCCTCGTAGCCGTGCACCTCGTCCAAAATTCTCACCCGACGATTCGTCGCCGAGACGATGCCCATCGTGACCGTTTGGCCGACTCCGAGGGGATTTCCGATGGCAAAGACCACATCGCCGACGCGCAATTTGGAACTGTCGGCAAGCGTGGCGGCAGGAAGATTCTCCGCCTCGATCTTGATGACCGCGACATCGGTTTTCGGATCGGTGCCGATGACTTTGGCGGTGAATTCGCGGTCATCACTCAAGCGGACTTTCACTTCGTCCGCCTCCTCGACGACGTGATTGTTCGTGATGATGTAGCCGTTGGCCGCAATGATCACACCTGACCCCAATCCGCTCTGCTTCTGTTCGCTGCCCTTGAGACCATACTGACGGAGAAACTCCGGAACCTGCTGGCGAACGATCTTGCTGGAATAAACCGAAACCACGGCCGGGCGAATGCCCTCCAGTGAATCCGCGTAACTGGTGACAACGTTCGATTTGAGTTCACTGATGGGTGTGCGGTCGACCTTGAGCTCGGGTTTGGTCGCGGGCGCTGCGACTTTGGGTGCGGCGCTCTTCGCCGTGGCTTTTCCTGCCGCCAGAACGCCGGTGGTGACGCCTAAAACGGAAGTGATAAAGGCGAGAATGAGGGCGACCGTTTTGGTTTTCATAAGCATGTGCGGTTCGTGACAGCGCCCCTCCGAAGCAGTTCCTGCATTGGAGGGAGTTTCGAAAAAGGTTAGGTCCACCGGGACGCGTTGCAAACACTGTAAAGGGAGATTCAAGCAGTGCCTGCGAAATGATCCGTCGTGTAGCGGCAGGCCTTTTTGCGGGCGACGGGCCGGACAAATGTCGGGCTGGTAGCAGCCAGCAACGAGGCTCCTCACTCCGATTCAAATCGGGGCATAAAGCCCCTCCTACAGCGGCTTTCTTCCCGGCACGAACAAAACGCGTCCGGAGGTCGCGTTCCACCCACTCAACTCGCTTTGCTTCGCCGCTGGCGAGCTCTGCTCTCAACTATCTACTCTCAGCTCTCAACTGCTCACTCTCTACTGCTTTATTCCGCCTTAAAATCCCTTAATCTTAAAGAGACTCGTCACGCTTTCGTTGGTGTTGATACGCAAAATGGCTTCGCCGAGGAGTGGAGCAATGCTGAGTACCGTGATGGGCAAGCCACGAGTGTCGATCGGCACGGAGTTCGTCGTGATCAACTCATCGATCAGACCGAGTTGGAGGCGCTCGTAAGCCATTTCATTGAGCACACAGTGACTGACGGCGGCGCGAATGCTCTTCGCGCCATGGGCTTTCAGGATCTTGGCGGCAGCGGTCAACGTGCCGGCGGTCTCGGTCATGTCATCCACGAGCAGCACATCGCAGCCTTCAACTTCACCGACGACACTGATGGCCTCGACGGTCGTGGCGCTGGTGCGTTTCTTGGCCACGAGACCGAGGGAGGCACCGAGGACGTCTGCGTAGGCGGACGCCATTTTCATGCCGCCGACATCCGGCGAAAAGACTACCAGCTTATTGGTCCGCTTACTTTGCAAATATTGGAAGAAAACCGGCGAGGCGAAAAGATGGTCAACCGGGATATCGAAGAAGCCCTGGATTTGCTGGCTGTGCAGATCCATCGCGAGCACGCGATTGGCACCGGCGGACATGAGAAGGTTGGCCACCAGCTTCGCGGTGATAGGCACGCGCGGCTGGTCTTTGCGATCTTGCCGGGCGTAGCCGTAAAAGGGAATCACGGCCGTGATGCGCTGGGTCGAAGCGCGCTTGGCGGCATCGATCATGATCAGCAGTTCCATCAGGTGATGGTTGGTCGGCGGGCACGTGGACTGAATGATATAGATATCCGCGCCGCGGATATTCTCGTTGATCTTAACGAACGACTCGCCGTCCGGGAAACAATTGACGGTCGCGTCGCCCAAGGGGACGCCCATGCTTTGGCAGATTTCTACTGCCAGCGCGCGATTGGAAGAGCCGGAAAATATCTTTAGCCGTGCATCACTCATGGATCGAGTGAGTCGCGAAGAAAGAAACGGGCGAGAAGATTATTTTATTTTTTCTCCAAAACAGCGACCCGCTTGAACAAATCCGGCAAGCGCTGGTGCAAGACTTGCAAGCGACGCTCCAACATATAGGAAACTGCGGGCGTGCCGATGACGTAGCTGCCCGGTTCCAGCGTGTAGTTGATGCCGGTCTGACCGCCAACTTTGCTGCCCTTGCCCAAAGTAATGTGGCCGCCGACGCCGGCCTGGCCGCCGATAATCACGTAATCCTCAAGCGTGGCACTGCCCGCGATGGCCACGAGGCCGCACACGATGCAGTGCTTGCCGATCACGACATTGTGGGCGATCTGCACGAGGTTGTCGATTTTCGTCCCCTCGCCCACCACCGTGCGGCTGAAGCGGGCGCGATCCAGCGCGGAATTGGCTCCGATCTCGACGTCGTCTCCAATCACAACCGTGCCGATCTGCGGAACTTTTTCGTGGCGGCCTTTGATAAATTCATAGCCAAAGCCATCGGAACCGATGACCACTCCCGGCTGCAGGCGCACGCGATTGGCCAAGGAGCACAGCGAGCCGATCACGCAGCCTGGCATAATCCAGCAACCGTCGCCAATGCGGGCCTCGCTCCCCAGAAAGACGGAAGCCTGCAGCACACTGCCCGCGCCGATTTGCGCGCCGGCTTCCACGACGCACAGCGGACCAATGTGGGCGGTGGGATTAATCTTAGCCGAAGCGGCGATCACGGCACTCGGGTGAATGCCGGGGGGCGGCTTGGGCCAGAGGGATTGTTCGATCCGGGCGCAAAGTCGGGCCAGCGCGACCGAGGGATTTTCAACGAAAAGATAAACCTGATCCGGTTTGGGTTCACCGGCATAATCGGCCGGAAGCAACAGGACCGTCGCCGCACTCTCCGGCACTTGCGACTTGTACTTCACGTTGCCCAAAAAAGAAAGATCACCGGCCCGCGCGGACGAGAGCGAGGCGATATCCTGAATCTTACGCGTGGTCGTCCCGCTCGTGCGCAGAGCACCAACCAGGGAGGCAATTTCAGCGGAAGTATAATCGACCTGCATAGATACAAAAAAGCCCTGTTCGCTTGAACAGGGCTTGGCAAGAAAACTTACTATTTCTTCCCTTCGGGCTTCGCACCGACATTCGGTACGGTGAAGGCCGGGGCGGGAGCGGCCGCCGCAGGAGCCGCAGCTGCAGCACCGGCAGCAGGTGCTGCTGGAGCCGGACGATCCTTGTTCACTTCCTTCAGCACTTCATCGGTGATCTCGAAGGATGCATCGGCATAAAGCACGCCGGGGATGCCAAAGAGAGTTGGGCCGGACTTGTCGAGCGCGACGGTCGCGCCTTTGCGCTTCGCCAGATCATTCACGACCTTGATGATTTCCTCCAAGAGAAGATCGCGCTGATTCTTCATGCGCTTCTGCAGTGAGTCACGGGTCTTGCCGCTGAAGGCCTGGACTTCCTGCTGCTTGCGTTGAATTTCTTCGCCCTTTGCCTGGGCTGCACCTTCGGCCTTGCTCCGCGCCTCTGGAGTCAAAACCGTGCTCTTGGCCTGTTCGACGAGCTCTTTGTACTCGTCGACCAAAGCCTGGCCCTGCTTGTTGAGTTCTTCAACCTGCTCCTGGGCTTTTTGCTCGGCATCTCGGAGCTTGGCATTGCCGTCCTCCGCCTTGTAGTAGCCGTCATAAACCTTGGCCATGTCGACCACGACCAGTTTGACAGCGGGTTGCGCCAGAAGGGCGGAAGTACCGGCAGCAAAAGCAGCCAGTGTGATAAATGAACGAATCATCTTATTCATAGGTGGGTATAAAAGGACGCTAAGTTAGAAGCGGGTACCAAACGAGAAGTTGAACTGCGTACCCTTTTTATTGAACTGATCTGTAGTGAGCGGAATACCGAAATCAAGACTGAGTGGTGCACCAGCAACAAATAATCTCAGGCCGAAACCGAAGTTATCGTTATAGGATTGGGGATTCCAATCGTAGGCGTTGGCGTTGACAAAACCCGCGTCGTAGAAAACCGCAAAGCGGACGGGTTTCACCACATCGAAAGAGTATTCCAAGCTGAGGAAGCCGTAAGTTTTGCCACCGGTTGGCTCCCCGTTAACCTTCGGACCGACCATGCGGTATTCGAAACCACGCAGCGTTTGCGGGCCGCCCAGGAAATATTTATTGTAGAACGGCACGTCGGGAACGTAGCTGATCGTCTGCGTCGTGGGGTTGCCATTGGCATCGTTAAAAGTGAAGGTGCGGGTCTGTGACTTGGCGCTGTCGCCATAGCTCTCGATAATGCCCGTACGGGCAATGACCGACAGAACCTGCTCCTGAAATTCAGCCACCGGGAAGAATTTGGAACCATGGAAATCCAGTTTATAGTAGCTGTTGTCACCGCCCAATGGGCCGCCGGCAACTTCCGTGATCAAGGTCCCGTAATTGCCGCGCGTGGTGCTGATGATCTTGTCCCGGGTATCCTGGGTCAGCGAGAGACCGATCATCGAGGTCGACGTCTTGCCCGCGAGCAAGGCCACGGCCACCGGCGCAGACGGTGACACGTTGTTGATATCCACGATTTCATAAGTGTACGCCAAACGCGCTTCCAACCAATTGAAGAGCCGTTTGCGCAGATAGATTTCGCCGCCAGTGCGGATTTCCTGATAATAGGAGCTGTTGTAGTCAGACGTGCTGCGGAAAAGACTGAAACCCAGAGCCAACTCGCGCTCGAACAAATAGGGTTCCTCGAACGCCAAAATAACTTCGCTGGACTGCGAACCGATCTGGAACCGCAGACGGAATTTCTGGCCGTCGCCCTGGAAGAATGATTTGCGATTCTTAAAATCGAAATTGGATTGGGTCACCTCGGCGAACACGGTCGCCTTCTCCAGCGAGCTGAAACCGGCACCGAACGTCAAGTTGCCGGTGCGGCCTTCCGTGACAGCAATCTTCAGATTGCGCCGGCCGGGGATGTTCGTGGCTTCGTCCTTCACGTTCACCGGGTCTTCGAAGAAGCGGGTGTTCTCCAAACGCAATTTGCTGATCTTCACCAGCACACTGCTAAACACATCGCCAGGGCCAAGGACGAGTTCGCGCAGAATCACGATGCTCTTGGTCTTGGTGTTACCTTCGATGGTAATCGTCTCCACTTGGAACTTCTCGCTCTCGTTAATGAGATATTCCACGTCGATGGCGCCCGTCTGGAGATTGGGTTTGCGGATAAGACGCACGTGGGAATCGATGTAACCGTCGCGACCGTAAAATTCTTCCAAGGCCTCCACGTCATGATCCAATTTCGAGGGCACGAAAACCATGCCCTTCTTTTGACGCGGGAGCAGCCGCAGGAGCCGGGACGAATAGAGTTTATTCCCCTTGAAGCTGATGTCGCCGATCCGGTATTGGCGGCCCTCGACAACGCGAATCGTGATGATCAGGCGGTCAGGCTTGGGATAGTCGAACGTGATTTTATCCTCGGCGATTTCCACATCGAGGTAACCCTGCTCCTTGTAGTAATCGCGCAGCTTGATCAAATCCTCGTCGAATTCGTCATCCTTGAGGCGGCCGGTGCCGGTGAGCCAGGAGAACATGTGCCATTTTTTGGTCTCCATTTCTTTGCGGAGCTTTTTCGCCTTCACGTGGTCGTTGCCGACAAAATTGATTACACTGATGCGCACTTTCGCGCCTTCGCGAACCTTGAATATCACCGTGCCGAAACCCGTGCTGCGATTGCGATCAATGCTGAAGGTCACCTGCGCCTGATTGAAGCCGCTCTTTTGGTAAAAGGCGTAGATTTTCGAGGCGTCGTCCTTGATTTGGCGTTCATCGAGCGGTCCGTTGAGCACTGTTTTGATTTCCTTGGACAAGCGGCTTGGTTTGTACGCCTTGGTCCCTTCGTAACGGATCGCGAGGATGCGGAACTTCGGCGTGACCTCGAGCACCAGATTCACGACGTTATTCGGCAACGACTCCCGCTTGACCTCGATGAACTCAAAGAGTCCGGTCTTATAGAGCGAGCGGATGTCGCGATCGATCAGCGCTTCATCAAGATCGGTGTCTTCGCGCAGGGAAATGTTGGCGCGGACGACCTGTTCGCTGACATTGGCCATGCCCACAAATTTCACGGAGATGGTCCCGATGTGCGACGCAGGAGCCGCAGGGGCATGCGTCGAATCCGGGTCAGTCGCAGACTGGGCATAAATGCCCGTCAGCGCGGCGAGAAAAATGAAGGTGGCTAAAAAAATCCGGAGAACCGGATTACTGAGTGAAGTTTTCAAAGCGCGTAATTTCTTGGAGGAAAGTTAGTTTCAAATCACCTACCGGCCCATTGCGTTGCTTGGCAATGATTAAATCTGCAGCACTGGTAGCAGTCTGAAATTTCTCGTCGGCATCCTTAGGGCGGGAAAGCATAATAACAATGTCAGCATCTTGCTCAATGGATCCGGATTCGCGCAAGTCCGACAAGCGGGGCGTGCGATTTTCTTTTTCCGATGAGCGGTTTAGCTGACTTAGTACAAGAATCGGCAAGTCTAGTTCCTTCGCCAACGCCTTTAATCCGCGCGAAACTTCCGCGACTTGCTGTTCACGGGGTGCACGCGGATCGCTGCCGCTGACCAACTGAAGGTAATCCACAATGATCATGCCGAGTTTCTTTCGGGCATAAATGCGCCGGGCCTTCGCCCGGATTTCCATGATCGTGAGATTGCTCGAATCATCGATCAGGATCGGGGCTTTCTTAAATTCTTCGGCGGTCCGCCCGAGAGCGTTGACCTCATGGCCATCGCGGCTGACCAAACCATCCCGCAGGAGCTTCAAATTAACCCGCGACCGCGCGCAAAGCATGCGCAACGCAAGCTGCGATGAACTCATTTCAAGGGAGAAAATCAACACGGGCACCGCTTCCTTGCCGGGTTTCGGCATGGCCGCCGACTCCGCGATGTTCAGCGCGAAACTCGTCTTACCCATCGACGGACGGGCCGCGATAATGATCATTTCCTGGCGCTGAAAACCAAACGTCATCGCATCCAGATCCTTGAAGCCGGAGGTGACGCCCGTCAGCTCCCCTTTCTTCATGAGCATCTTGGCGATGACCGCATTCGCTTCCTTGATGGAGTCCTTGATTTCCTTCGCGCTGTCGCTGACGCGATCCTGGGTGACGGCGAAGAGCTCCTGTTCGATTTTATCCACGAACTCCCCCAGCCCACCGGTGAAACTGTACGCCTGCTCGATCGCACCTGTCGCGGTCTTGATCAACTCGCGCAACAGATGTTTTTCGCGGACCTTCTCAATGAAATAACCGGCATGCGCGGTCGTCGGGATCTTGCCCGTGACCTGCATCAAATATTGAAATCCACCCACCGCTTCGAGCTGGCGGCGCGTTTTCAATTCTTCGGCGAGCACTTCCAACGTCACCGGCGGGCTCTTCAAATAAAGCTCAACGATGATCTGGAAAAGCAGCCGGTTGGCCGGCGAATAAAAACAGTCCGCCGTGACGCGCGCTTCCAAACAGCGGGCGATGGTGTCGCTGCCGTCGAGCAGACAGCAGGCGATGACATGCTCCTCCGCTTCCGCGCTCTGCGGCGGAGAGCGGTCAGGCGCTGCGGGAGGCAGGGCCTGATCGTCTGTGGGTTTACCGCGCCGGAAAGTGGCAGGCGATTGAGCCATGTCCGGTCAGGGAATCGAACGTCGAATTGACGTTAGACTGCTGCTGGTACGATTGGATTCTCGGAAACGACGTCGAAGGAAAGTTCGACGCTGACATCGGCGTGCAGCTTGATCGTGACCGTGTGCTTGCCAAGAGTCTTGATCGGTTCGCCGACATGAATGCGGCGTTTTTCGATCGTGATGCCGGCAGCGGTCAGTTTCTCGTGAATGTCGTTGTTGGTGACAGCACCGAACAGCTTGCCGCCTTCGCCCGTCTTCACGGCGATTGCGATGCCCGCTTTTTCAATCTGCTTGCCGAGCGCCTGGGCGCCGTCGAGCTCTTTGGCTTCGCGGAGGGCGCGGGCCTTTTTGAGGGCCTCGACCTGCTTGCGGTTGGCGACGGTGACTGGCACCGCTTTGCCCTGGGGCAGGAGGAAATTACGCGCATAACCGGCGCGTACTTTGACTTGATCGCCTTCGGCGCCAAGGCCGTCGACTGGTTGAAGGAGGAGAATTTCGCTGGTTGCCATGTTCGGATCTAGGTTGAGGGATTTAGTTTAAAATGAATGCGATGGGATGGCCATTAGAATGGCACGTCTTCATCGAGATTTTCCTGCGCGGCAGGAGCGGCGGGACGGGCGGCAGCACCAGGACGGGCCGCCGGAGCAGTGTAACGGGGAGCTTCGCCACCTTCCGGTCCACCGGGAGCGCCACCTTCAGCCCGGCCGGTGCCGAGGAACTGAAAATTATCACAGACCACTTTCATGCGGCTGCGTTTTTCCTTGGTGGTCTTGTCTTCCCATTGATCGAGGCGCAAACGGCCTTCGATCTTACGGCGCCTATGCGCTGTTCGCGTTCAT
>JANYFP010000551.1 GCA_025362555.1 Verrucomicrobiota bacterium | reverse complement strand
GACGTAATCTACCTGCTCTATGTATTCACCAAGGGTGATGTTGATAACCTTTCTGCCGAGGGGAAGAAGGCGATGCGGGGACTGGCCGAAAAAATTAAAACAGAATATCGATGAACAACGAACATACATTTAATGAGAACGAGTTGATTGGCAGCCTTCACGAAGCTGTGGCGCACGCCAAGGGGAAGCTAACGCTCAAGACGACCAGCGTTCCACGGCGCACGCTGAAGATGACGCCAGCCAAGATTGCCCTGATTCGGCGTCGACTCAAAGCGAGTACGCCAGTGTTCGCGGCTTACCTCAACGTTACGCCGGACACAGTGAGGGGATGGGAAAAAAACCGTCGGCAACCCTCTGGGCCGGCTCTTCGGCTTCTGGAGATCGCCTCAAAGACGCCCCAGGTGCTCATCGGCTAGGCGTGGATCGTTTCATGCGCTAAGTCCGACAGCAGCGCGGAGCACCCGGCACAACAGCCCGCGCGTACCGCAAAAAAGGCAGGTCAATTCGTCCCGCGTGCGATCCCGTTGGCGCCAATCCTCAGGTCCGATCGATCCGTGCTTTGGGTGTGAGTCAGTCGCGTTTTTCTTCGAGACGCTTAGTCCTAAGGACCTCCTTGGGTTCAGAAACGCGCCAAAAATGCGATCAATTCGGCGCACGTTAAATGCATTTTCCGCGCCCGTTTTACAACGCCCCGAGGCGTTTTTGCGACGCTTACTACGTGTCGGATTTGAAGCGGATTTTCCGACCCGTGTTTGAATGACTTACCCAAGGAAAAAAGTCCTTAGGGTATTGCGTCTTGATTACCACCAAAGTGGGTAAGTTGTCGGAGAACCGGGCAAACTAATCGAAGCCGAGGACGGGCGAACCACGAAGCCGGCTACCGGAAGAAGTGCAGCAGCACCCCCGTAAATTCGGGGGAGGCGAGCTATTGCCGGATGTCAACAAACCCACGAAAAATGTCGGCATCATGAAAACAAAAAATATCGAGCAACTTGAGCTGGGCGGAGTCGGGGCCGGCGCAGGCTGCGCCAAGATCATTGACTTTAACGAAGGGAAAATCGTGAAGTTCGAGCCGACGATTTCGAGGACTTGTGAAACGAAAGAAGGTCGTTTTATTAGGGGTGAGCGAACGGATACGACTGCGAAGTCAAAAATCTCAAACCGAGCAAATCGAGTGAATGAATTTCCGATCATGCCTGACGGTGAGCGCCTGCTCCGAATCAATGAAGTCGCGGCGTTGCTGCGGATGTCTGATAAAACGATTCGACGTATGATCGACGGAGGCCAACTCGCTTCGCGTAAGATTCGCGGGCTGCGGCTCATTCGTTGGAGCGACCTGTCAAATCTACTTAATCAAACTGCCTAACGGAGAATCCCCATGCAACGCTTCCTCATCGCTCCTGATGCCAAGCATAGAACTTATCGCGGTCGTTATCGAGTGGGCGACCAGCCGAAGATTCACGAGGTGACCTTGCACACGACGGTCAAGGAAGTGGCATTGAAAAAGCTCAAAGAGATCCACGGGGATGCCGAGCGTGAGTCCGCGGGATTAATCGCTCCGGGGTTTTCGAGAAAAGCGCTCAAGCGCCCGCTGATCGAAATCTTCGCCGAGTATCTGAAATCATTGAGCGCCACGAATCGTTCCGAGGGACACATTCGCGTCGTCAGGTTGCGGTTTCGCACGCTCGCCAACGCCTGCAAGTGGGCCTGCCTGGGTGACGTGACGAACCGCTCATTCATTGCCTGGCGGGACGCGCAGACCAAATACGAAGCTCGGACGCTGAATAATTTCTATGAAACAGCGCGGGGATTTTTCAACTGGGTGGATCGCCGCTATGAAATCCCGAATCCGCTTAAGCGTGTCGAGAATCTCGATGTGCCGGTGCGCTATCCGCAAGGTCCGCGCGCTTTCAGCGAGGAGGAATTGGAGAAGCTGTTCGCCATCACGAATCCTTATCGCCGTCTGATCTATCGCTTCCTTACCTTCACTGGTTTAAGGCGCATTGAAGCGCAGCGGCTGCAATGGGGCGACCTGCACCTCGACGATACGACTCCGGGCTTGTTCTTGCGGCCGGAGGCCACGAAGGCGCGGCGGGCAGACTGGCTGCCGATCCTGCCAGCGTTGGTCGCGGAGTTGGAAGCGGCGCGGCCAGTTTTTTGGAAACCGGACACGTTGGTCTTTCGTCGCGGCGTGACCGAGCCGGTTACTTTGAGAAAGGACATGGACGCGGCGGGAATTCCGCTCGTCGACAAATTGGGTCGGCCGGTCGGAATCCATACGTTTCGCCGCACGTTCATCAGTCATCTGCAGAAGCGTGGCGTGCATTCGCGTGTGATCATGCAGCTCGCGCGGCACAAAAGTCTCAGCCTGACCGATTGGACTTATACCGACACCACCAAGCTTCCGCTCGCGGACGGAATTGCGTCACTTACGCAAATGGCAGGTTCGGCCAATCCACTTAGCTCTCCACCTAAAATCGGCCAAACGGGGGTTTTGGCGGTCAATGTTGTCCAAACCGAAAAAACCGGATTTGAAAGTCGCGTGCCGGAAAACGTTGAAGCAGAGGAGGATTGTCTCGCTTTGGCCGGGGCTGTCCAAACGGATGAAAATCCAGATTTGGTGCCCGGGGTGGGGGTCGAACCGTAGTGGCCCGAAAAGCTAATTCACTAACTGACGCGGACTTGGTTGAATTTCACTCTCAGAGAACAAGCACACAAAAGTAGATCGCTGCATAAAGGTGAAGTCAGAAACACAGTTCCTGGCAACTTTGTGGCAACTTGAGGTGGTGGCGACAAAACTCAATTCCGTTCAATGCGCGGCCTAGAA
>JANYFP010000175.1 GCA_025362555.1 Verrucomicrobiota bacterium | reverse complement strand
ACTTTATCCCCCGGGTGATGGCCGCGAGCATAGATATGCATTTCAACATTCGGCACGCTGTCGTTCAGCATCGCTGTGAAATATTCAGTGGCCCAGACGGCGTGAATCCAATCGCCCCAGCCGGCGCTAGTGATGAACGCCGGGGGAATGTCGCGCGGAATCGTCGGCGTGCCACCGCGAGCGAATTGTGACGGACCCGGATAGATGAGTGCGGCAAAATCGGGGCGGGACGAAATTTTTGCGAACGGGTTGGACGGCACATCATTCTTCCGGTCGAACTCGGCGGATTGAAGAGTGGCGGCGGCCGCGAGTTCGGCGCCGGCGGAGAAGCCCATGATCCCAATTTTGTTGGGATCGAGATTCCATTCCTTGGCGTAGGCGCGCACAAGCTTGATGGCTTGAAGGGCATCATTGACGGCGTCGACCGCCGGATCGTAGCCGTCGCTGCGGAGGCGGTTGCGCAATATAATCGTGTTTACGCCGTGATTGTAGAAAAAGTGCACTTCGTCCGCGCCTTCGCCACCGACGCCCAAGGTGCGGTGTCCGCCGCCGGCGGCGAGAATGATGGCGGCTCCGGTGTTGAGCGCCTTGTTGCCGGCGTGAAACTCGATCGACGGGTTGTGAATGTGGACGATATAGCCGAGGCGGCCGGGATCGTAGCTGTGGTATTCCTCGGGCAGGCGAACCTTGTCGGCGTTGAGGTAGGGTGAGCCGGGCGGATAGAGCGGAACGACCACTCCGCCAGGCACGATGGTCAGCGGCGCATACGGTGCATCGGTGGCGGGGCCGGGGGCTGGCACGCCTTGGATTGCGGGTAGCGGCGGGAGGGCCAGAGGTGTGTCGTCGGCACCAATCAGCGACTGGAGCGGGCAGAGCAAACCGAGCACAAACGTGACACGGATTGGGGAAAACTTTTTTGGTTTCATGGGATTGAGATAGGAGAAAAGCAAGTCGTGGGGCCGGGGGAACGGCTCGGACATTCCTCGATGCATCGCGGCAACGGGGCGAGGTTACTCGGCGGAATCGGTCGGTACCAGAGGCGGCGGGGGCGTTGATTTTTCGGCGTGCTTTGGGGTGTAACTGAGCGGGAGATTCAGCCACGAAAGTGCTTCCGCCATTTCCTTGAAAACCAAGAGCGTTTGTTTGCCATGGACATCGCGGTAGGAGCCCAGCATGCGGCTGAGCCCGTATTGAATTTCGCTCGTCACGACGAAAGCCCGGCGCGACTCAGGATTGAAAACGCTTTTCTTCGCGAGGTCTTGAATTTCGGCGGCAGTCAAGTTCATCAAAGTAATCGCACGACAATCCACGAGTTGATTGAACTCCGGCCGGAAGCGCGAATCCCGGCGAAGCCGCTCCATCTGATCCAGATAATCGGCGTGAGTAAACACCCCGAATCCGCGTGAAAGCACTACCCCCTGTTCAGGATCAATCTCAAATTCTGCCGGCATTTTTAGAGCGTTATCGATTTATGGATGAAATCACACTGTCGTTGGATGGTGTAATTAATCGCGGAAGTGGGTGGTGTTTTCGCACACCTATGAATCCGGGGAAAGGGATAAGTCAAAATTTCCTGTCTTGGCAAGGGCCGTCCGGCGCGCGGTATTTTTTGTGCGAATGGAACGACAGTGATCCCGACCATTTCGCCCTCGGCCAAAGAATTTCTGCGGATGTAAAGGCGGGGGATGATCACTACTTGAGTATGCTTGAAATCGGTTGCCCAACATCGAACTTTCCCGTGGATGGCGTGACTGAATCGGATGGGGCAAGGTTCGAACTGCTCAGGTCCGTTCTTCAGTTGGCATTCGCGTGATTGGGGCTGAATGCGTGGCAATGAGTTTCGACTGAACGTGAGTAACGGGCACAGTTTTCCCTCTGATTCGAGGAGTTGCTAACCGCAGAAAGTGATTTACGTTTCCCAAACCGTTTGGACCCATTTCCTGCGATCGAAAACAATTTTTCACAATGAGCCGTTTGCATATTCTTGTGGTGGATGATGAGGATTTGATTCTGGACGTGATTGCTCGCTACCTCGCGCAGCGGGGCGAACATTGTGAAACGACGACCAGTGGGCAACAAGCCCTAGAGCGGGTTCAAGCGTACGATTTTGATATCGTACTCACTGATTTAACCATGCCGGGAATCGACGGACTTGAGTTGACGCGCCGCGTGAAAGCGCTGCGGCCTCAAACCGTTTGCATCGTGATGTCCGGGGTTGGGACGCGGCTTGATGTGATTGCGGCAATGCAGATTGGAGTGTTTGATTTTTTGGATAAACCGTTTTCCGATCTGGCGGTGCTTGCGATGGTGATCGAGCGCGCGGCTACGAGCCGGCGCCTGGTTCGTGAGCGCGATGCGCTGCTCGAGGATTTAAAGAAACAGAACGATAAGCTTGAAATCAGTCTCGGCCGATTACACACGGCCTACGGACAATTGCGCCAGCAGGATGCGACCCTCGAATCCGATCTCCGGCAAGCGCAGCGAGTGCAGCGCAAATTGTTGCCTGCGGCATTTCCGGTGTTGGATGGCTTTGAGGTTTTTGGCTATTTCGCGCCGTGCGAGCGGCTCGGGGGCGATTTCTTCGGTGCCGTGCCGCTCGGCGACGGCCGGCTGGCGGTTTATTTGGTGGACGTAGCCGGTCACGGCGTGAGCGCGGCAATGATCACGATCATAATGCGGGAGCTTTTGCAGCCCCGCCGTTTGGTCGAGGCCCGTCATGAAATTCTCGGTGCGCCCGATAAGGCACTGGCGTTTCTGAACAGTGCGTTGCGCGAAGAAAACTTTGAGCCGCCGATTTTGGTCACGATGGTTTACGCCGTGATCGACACGAAAGCGGGGACGATCACGGTCGGCAGTGCCGGGCATCCGGCGCCACTGGTGGTGGACGGTTCCGGCGACGCCCGGGCGCTCGTCGTGAGCGGAGCGGTGCTGGGTTTGGAAAATCCTGGCACATTTACGACGGCGACATTGTCGCTGAATACCGGCGATACGCTGCTGCTTTATTCGGATGGCATCTCGGAGGCGCGGATCGATCAGGGCCCGGAGTTTACGGCGGCGAAACTCGGTCGCGTGCTTGCCGCGCAACGCGGCCGAAGTGCGGCGGGAGTGGGTGAGGCGATTGAAGCGGAGTTGCGCGATCATCTTGATGGCCACACACCGGCTGACGATATGACTTTTTTGGTGATCAGTCGCCTCGCCCAGCGGGCCCACCGTTTGATTTTGCCCGGTAATTCGGCCAGTCCGCTGGTGGCGGAGTCAGTGCGAGTCGTTTTGCCATCGACGGTTTCCCGGATGCAGAAAACCAGTTCCGGTGGGATAACGGGGGGATGGAGTGCGGCGACCTGTGTGATTCAACTGAACGGTTTGGGTACATGGCAGATCGCGCCTGCGATGCGGGGACTGATTGCCGCGGCGGAGAGCGCGGGCACGGGAGTGATCCGGGTGGAATTGACGGGGTGCCAGGCACTGGATTCCACCATGCTAGGATTGCTTTATCAGTTCGCCCAAAAAATCGTGCTGCATCAGCCGAATGCACGCGTGAGAGCGCAACTGGGGGAGATGGGGATTTTGAATTGTTTCCAACTCAGTGACGATCCCGTGCCGGAAACAGACACGCCGATGTCCGTGAGTGCGGAGGCTTCGCGGGAAACTTACGTGGAGGTAATTCTTTCGGCGCATGAAGCCCTGATGGAAACGTCCGACGAAAATCGACGACGGTTTCAAGAGGTGGTTGGATCGATGATCACTGAGCTTCGGTAGAAATTTTCCCTAAGCTGGGTCGACGTGAGGCTAGTTTTGTAGGTCGGGTTTTATATAGCCCGACCTCTGCGCTCGGAATGTCGGGGATAAACCCCGACCTACTTTTAATCCACAAATTCTCTGATGCCAGAAGCGCGGGATGGATTTGAGCGCCGACCGTAGCGACCCCGATTCACGAACTCGGCTTGCCGAGGACTTTTCGGCAGAGTGATTCTCCGCGGGTGAAATCGCGGCAGGTTTGGGGTCGGATTTCGTAGATGGTGCAAAGCTTCGTGATCGGATCCAAGGCGACGCACGCGCCATCGCCGCGTTGATCCATGCAGCGGGCACCGTCGTGTTCGACCACGAATTCCTCTGGCACTGAATCGCCTGCTCGCAATTCGACCACCCAGTGGCAACAGCGGCCGCAGGCGGTGCAGAGAGGAATATCGGGATGAGTGGTCAGGGCATCACCACGACACGATGGTCTTTCATTAGCGACCTTTAGTTGGGTGGGGTACCGGAGTTCTACTTCTGCTCGTGTATGGTTTGCGTGATTGAATGTAGGTCGGGCTTTATGCCCGACGCACGGTGGGCGGCGGTGGATTACCGGAACGGCTGGAAAGATGACAGGGATAAACCCTGACCTACAGGCGATCTCGGTCACCGGTTCGAGTGACAGGAATTGGAGCGTGGGATCGGGCGCGGCGCGTCACTGCCTAATCGGGGCATAAAGCACCCTTCTACAGCTCGGAAATGATGATCGGAGCTCAGCCCGAAAACGGCCAGATCTTGAAAAATTGCAGGAAGAAAACGGCGGCGACGAGGTAGCCGACGGTCGTTAACGATTTTGGTTTGCCTAAACCGAGGGCGAGTACGGCGGCGGAGATCAGGCCCAGGCCGATGCCTTCGGCGATACTGAACGTGAGGGGGATCGCGAAGATTGTCAGCACCGCAGGGGCGGCGATTTTGAAATCGTTCATCGGAATTTCGATCACCGATTGCATCATGAAGATGCCGACGACGACGAGGGCCGGAGCCGTCGCTGCAGCGGGTACGATCAAAATCAACGGCGTGAACAGCAGCGCGAGGAGAAAAAATGCCGCAGTAGTAAGCGAAGTCAGGCCAGTGCGTCCGCCGGCTTCGACGCCGGAGGCGGACTCAATGTAGCTTACCACGGTCGAGGTGCCAAACAGCGCACTCGCAATGGTGGCGAGTGAATCGGCCAGCAACGCCCGACCTGCGCGGGGAAGAGTGCCGTCGGCTGCGAGGAGTCCGGCGCGTTTGGTGACACCAATCAACGTGCCGATGTTGTCGAACATATCGACCAGCAGCAGCGTCAGAATTAATGGCAGTGCGATGGAGAAAGCGGTCCAGCTCGTGAGAAAATGAAACGTGAGTTTCAGGAAAACCGGCGCTGGCGAGTGGGGCAAAGCGAGGAAGGACTCGGGGAGTTGTGTGACTTTGGCGCCGTTGCCGGCTGGCACGAAAAGTCCGATCAAGGTGATGATTGCGATGCTCACGACAATGGCACCCGGTACTCGGCGCGCGACGAGGATAATGGTGAGCAAGACACCGGCGAGACAAAGCGCGGCGGGGCCCGAGGAGAAATCACCGGCGCTGACAAAAGTGGCTGGGTTGGCGACGATGACGCCGCCGTTTTTCAACCCGATGAAGGCGATGAAGAGCCCGATGCCGCAGGTGACGGCAATTTTCAACGAGTGCGGGATCGAGGCCATGATTTTTTCCCGCACGCCGGAAATCGACAGCGTGAGGAAGATAATGCCGTTGATGAAAACCATGCCCAGCGCTTCGGACCAAGGCAGGCCTTTACCGAGACAAATGGTGAAGGTGAAAAAGGCGTTGATGCCCATGCCGGGTGCCATCGCGATCGGGTAGTTTGTCAGCAGCGCCATGAGGGTGGTGGCGAGCGCGGCAGTGAGCGCGGTGACGGTGACCAGTGCGCCCTTGTCCATACCGGTGTTGGCGAGGATGCCGGGGTTGACCGCGAGGATGTACGCCATCGCGGCAAAGGTTGTGAGGCCGGCTTGGATTTCACGACCAACCGTGGTGCCGTGCTGATCAAGTTTGAAGAAGCGGTTTAGCATAGAGTGGGGTCTGAGCTTGCGGGATTGAGGAGAAGTGAACGTACTGACGCCAGAGATAATTGACGATGCGAGTGATTGATACCCATGTTCATCTTTATCCGCCCGAAGCAGGGCGCGAGCCAACAGCGTGGGCGGCTGCGCAGGGAGAAAATCATTGGGCGACCCTTTGCACCCGCGTGCGCAAAAGCGGTCAGCCGGTTCAAACGTTTCCAACCGTCGATCAACTGTTGCGCGACATGGATACGGCAGGCGTGGCGAAGGCGGTTCTGCTCGGTTGGTACTGGGAGAATCAGGCGACCTGCGTCTTGCAAAATAAATTTTATGCGGAGTGTGTGCGGGCCCATCCGGACCGGTTGGCAGCGTTTGC
>JANYFP010000469.1 GCA_025362555.1 Verrucomicrobiota bacterium | reverse complement strand
GGACGCCTGCCGCTCCGCGCTGACTACAAACATCATGTTGCACCCGGACCTTCGTTCCCTTCGGATTCTTCCCGAGACAAAGTCTTTTTCAGCGGAGGCGATTGGCTTGATTTCTCGCGCTGCGTGCTTCGCGGGGTGAGGGCACTCCGCCCACAGGTGATGCAATGGAGATCGCTTTAGCTTCTTATTGTTTCACCAGGGCCAGCAGATCTTTCTGCGCGGCTTTGATCAGGCCGGTGACTTCGGCTTGGTAGGCTTTTGCATTCGCAATGGTGACGGTGAAGAAGAACTTCATGTCCGCGCCGCCACTGAACGACGTCTTGCCCAGATTGGTCGATTGCACGTTGAAAAATCCACTGCCGCCGCGGAGCGGTTGCGCGAGCGTTATGACGACGTCGCCATCTTTCGCAGGCGCAACTTTGACGCGTGCAATGGATTGCCATTTCGCATTTCCATTCGGCGTGCGGAAGGCGATGCGAGACTGGTCGGCGCGGATGCCGACCTGCACGAATGCTTCGCCGGCGTGGGTGTTAAAATCCGTGAAGCGACCGCTGATCCCAGCGGTGGTCTTGCCAAGTGTGACGAGGTAAGTGGCCTTGACGACGTGAGCATTCAGTTCTTTCGCGAGGGCGACTTCCAGTCCGGGTAATTGGTAGATTGTGGCGATGGAGGTCATGGAGGGTCCGCCCTCGGTGGAACTTTTCATCCCCATGGGTGAAACCCAACCTTTGAGCAGCATTCCATTTTGAGGCGGTGAGCTAAAGGATCCGGTCTCTGAGTTGTAGGGCAGGTAAGGTTTCAATCCCGTGGCACCGACCAGCATGGTGTCGCCGTCGCGGTTGAGAAATTTCGAGAAATTGCTAATGCCGGCGAGCTTGATGATTTTCTGGTACGAGGGGCTCGCGACTACGGTCGCCTCGGGGAGAACTTCAAAACCGTTGGCGGTCAGATCTGCTTTCAGTTGCGCGTAGATCTCATCGGTGATTGCGGCGAGGAGCTTCGGATCCGCGTTCGACATTTCGACGATGGTCGATGTGTCGCTTTTATGCGCGAGCAAGCCGTTCATTGAAGTGATGGCCCCGACGGAAGCTTGGAAAGAAATCATTACGTTCGTGATCGCGACGCGTTTGGTCGCGGAGAGACCGGCGGCGGAACTGTCGGTGAAAACGGCCGAGGCCGAACTGGCTGCGGCGGCAGGTTCAGTGCTATTTGCTGAGGCGGTGGCTGCTAGGAGCAAAGTCAGAACAGTGGCGAGGACTTGCCGTGTGCCCGAGAGCACGCAGCTGGTTGTGAGTCGATGGGAATGAGGCAATGAAGCGAGTGAGGGCATGGATTTTATTGGGACGAACGAAAAGGGGAGAAGTGCGAAAACAGGCTGGCGCGGATTATTGTTTCACCAACGCGAGCAGATCGTGTTGTGCGGTTTTCACCATGGCGACGACTTCATCGTGATAGGCTTTCGCGTCGGTGAGGGTGGCGGTGAAAGTGAATTTCATGTCGGCGCCGGGAGCGACGCCCCAGAAGCCTTTGCCTTCGGAATACGAGGTGAACGAAAACAGATCCGTGGCTCCGAGGAGCGGCTGGGCGAGCGTCACCACCACATCGCCATCTTTGGCGGGCACCGGCTTGGCGCGCGAGGTCGTCTGGCCCTTGGGATTTCCGGTAGGAGTGCGAAAAGCGATACGGGTGTGCGTCGCACGGATGCCAACTTGGGGGAAGACTTGGGCCGTGTGCGTATTGGTCACCGACGAACCGCTGTGCGCCGAACCCGCGCGGAACATGCGGCCACTCGTGCCGGCTTTCGCCGAACCGAGCGTGACAAGATAGGTGGCCTTGACGACGTGAGCGTTGAGTTCCTTCGCAAGCTCCACCTCGAGTTTCGGCAGATCGGCGGTGTAGTAAGTGCTGTTGGCGGTGAGACCGCCGGCCTTTCCAGAATCCCAGCCTTTGATCACGCCTTTGAACGGATAGGGAAACGTGCCGACCTCGAGGGAGAATGGAGCGTAAGGCGTCAGGCTGCTCGCTTCGACAAGCATGACGTCGCCCTCCATATTGCCGTATTTGGAGAAATTTTTGAATCCAGCCATCTTGGCGATCTTCAGGTACGCGGGGCTGGCGAGCACGGTGGCCTCGGGCAGGACTTCAAAACCATTAGCCGACAAATCCGTTTTCAACTGCGCGTAGATATCATCAGTGATTTGAGCAAGCAGAGCCTCGTCCACCGTCGGCCAGACCATTTTGGCCTCGGTGTCACTCTTGTTGGCCAAGATGCCATTCGTATCGGTCCGGTTCGAAGTGGAGACTTGAAACGACACGAGCACGCTGGTGATCGCCACGCGTTTGGTGCCGGTCAATCCGGTCGCTGAGCTACCAGTAAAGACCGCGGGGGCGGAGCTCACCGGCGCGTCATTTTTCGCCGAAGCGTTGAGACCCAGAAACAACGGTAGAGCGACGCAGAGAATCTGCCGTCCACGGGTGAGCCCGCGACTGGCGGCGAATTGCTGGGCGGGTGGTGAGGCAAAGGGCGAAGACATGGGGTGATGAACAAGCAGGCGCGATCAGGGCGGGGTTGAATTTCGGTTTCCGAAGAGGCAGTTGCCGAATGGAGACGCGCGATAGAGCGGGCACGTGCGCCTTTGGGCAAACCGATTAACACAGCCTACGCGTGACTACGTATTCGTGCGCGGGCATCGGGGCATCAAGCCCCTCCAACAGCCAGTGCAGTCAAGTTTAACTCCAGACTCTGAACTCTCAGCGCTCAACTACCTGAACCCGCGTCAGACTTTCTTCACGAAGCAGGCTTTGAGGGCCATCGGACTGCCGTCGATCTTGCAGGCGATCTCGTGATCACCGTCAACCAAGTGAATATTTTTCGCCTTGGTGCCGGCTTTGAGGACTTGAGCACCGCTGCCCAACTTGAGGTCTTTGATCAACGCGACCGTATCGCCCTCGGTGAGGGGAGTGCCGTTGGCATCCTTGACGACCCGCGCGGCCTCAGGGGCGGTTTCTTTCGGCCACTCGTGGCCACAGGTCGCGCATTCCCAATGATCGGGCAGGCTGAGAACATCATCGAGCGTGCAGGCAGGGCAGGTGGGCTTGGACATGGTAAATAAAAAGGAAGTCTGTGAAGAGAAGGATCTGAAATTTGGCCGGCTCCGAAGAGTGAGGGCAAGCGAGTAATACCCGAGCGGGAAACGAGCGAGGGCGACAGACCTTGGTTCGAACCTCACTCAAGTTCACTGATCTTTTCGCTAGCGTGACGACGGCGGGGACATTACCACATTGCCGCCGGCGAACGCCGTTTTGAACCATGAAAAAAATCAGCTCACTCGTCACCATCGCAATTTTAGCTGGAGTGATATCGGTCGGAGTGACGGTGATTGCCTCAGCGTCGGAGCATCCCGATTGGGCTTATCCGGTGAATCCGGCCAGCACTGCGGTTGTCCAGGCTGACGCCGGTTTGCAGCATGTGCCCAACAGCGCGGTCGCATTCACGCGAAAGCAGTTCACCACGATTGCGGACCCGATTCCGGATTGGCATCCGGAAGAACATCCGGCGATGCCCGATATTGTCTTCAAAGGACGCCCGCCGCAGGTTTTTTCGTGCGGTTATTGTCATTTGCCGACGGGCGCGGGCCGGCCGGAAAACGCCAGCATCGCGGGCCTGCCGGTGGCTTATTTTAAACAACAGATGCTCGCCTTTCGCAACGGCGAGCGCCCTGGCTCCGAGCCAAAACGTGCACCGCAAACCACCATGATCGCGATGGCGAAAGCCGCCACTGATGCCGAGATCGACGAGGCGGCGACGTACTTCGCGACGGTTAAGCCCGTATCTTATATCAAGGTCGTTGAATCCGAAGTGGTGCCGAAAACGATTGTGGCTGGCTGGACTTTGAAGCGCGCTCCGGACGGCGGCACCGAACCGTTGGGCCATCGGATTATCGAAATGCCGGAGGACTTTGAACGCTTCGAACGGCGTGATTCGCGGACTCCGTATGTGGCCTACGTTCCGGTCGGCAGCATTAAGCGTGGCGCCGAATTTGTTGCCACTGGCGGTGGAGATAAATTGCGGCAATGCGCGGTTTGCCACGGTCCGGAGTTGCGTGGTCTGGCCGACGTTCCGCGCCTCGCGGGACGATCACCGAGCTACCTCATGCGCCAGCTTTACGATATTCGGAGTGGTCTGAGAACCGGGGGAGTCTCGGCTCTGATGAAACCGGTGGTCGTCAATTTGAGTGACGAGGACATGATCGCGATCGTCGCGTACCTTGGCAGTCTGAGTCCCTGATCGTGGCATCGGCCAAGGTTTCGTGGTCACCGCAGGCGGATTGCTGGGCACCAAGAGCGTGCAGTGTAAAGAATCTCATTTTTCCCAGTTCGAACCGGACTAAAATCACCTGATCGGGGGATGGTGCGCTGAAGTCGCGGTAATGCTGGAGCACTCATTGAATAATATTTCGCCGT
>JANYFP010000447.1 GCA_025362555.1 Verrucomicrobiota bacterium | reverse complement strand
GGGAAAGCAAGGAAAGTATTATCCACGTCACGGAACGAGAGGTAATGCGTCGCGCCCCAGGTGCGCGTGCCGCGGTTCGTCACGTTCGCGGTAAAGTTGACCGTGGCGCCTGGTGAGGCGGTGACTGGAATCGTGCTCGTGTTGTAGCTGATCGCATTGCCGAGCGGCAGCGCGGCGACTGTGATGATGACGATATCCTGCGTGGAGAAAAACTCGATGCCGTCTTCAAGGGCTTGAATATAATACGTGTACTTACCAGGAATCGTCGGCGCGGTGAGCGTGAACTCGATGGTTCTCGTGGCTGCGGGAACCGTGCCGCTCAACGGAATGAACGCGAGGTAGTTCGCTGCGGAATCGCGCAACGATACGTAGTGTCCCGCGCCCCAGGCCTGGGTGCCAGCGTTGCTGAGCGTATACTTCAGATTCAAGACCGCGCCGGGCACCACTTCGTCGGGATAACGAACGCGATTGTACACGATTGCATTCGGCTGTGGCGCGAGCGCGACGAGCGTTAGGTTCGCCTGCGTCCCGAAATTGCCCACGCCAGTTTGCGAGGCTTGGACCGTGTAGTTGTACGAGCCGGGAGTGGATGGAACAGTGAAGCTTAGGTTCACAGTCTTACTCGCCCCAGGAGCGAGGACAGTCAGCGGCGTGGTTGCGAGCGTGGTGCCACTCCCGTTCTTCAACGACAAAATGTGATTTGCGCCCCACGTCGCCGTGCCGGTGTTCGTCACGTTGTAGGTGAAGATGACGTTCGAGCCAGGTGCGGCGCTGACGGGGAACGATGTCGTGTTGTACGTGATCGCGTTCGCCAGCGGCGCGAGGACCGTGAGTGTGACGGTCGTCTGCGTGGAGAAAAACTCCACGCCGTTCTCGAGGGCCTGCACGTAGTACGTGTACGTTCCGGGTGTCGTCGGCGCAGGGAAGTTCAGATTCGCCGTCGTCGTTTCTCCAGGGAGAATTCCGATGAGCGACGAGAACGCGACGAAGGTATTATTGATGTCGCGGATCGAAAGGTAGTGATTTGCACCCCACGTCTTTGTCCCGACGTTGGTCACAAAATAATCGAAGTTCACGATCCCGCCGGCCGTGACACCTGTCGAGGATATCGTCGTCGCATAGGCGATCGCATTCGATTGCGGGACGAGCACGACAAGCCGTGCAAATCGGCTCGTGGCTGAACCGCCGGCGGTGTTGGTCGCGACAAGAGCGTAGCTGCCGGCGTCGCTCAGCTGCACGTTACCGAGAGTCAGCGTCGCATTGGTGGCACCCGGAATATTAATCCCACCTTTTTGCCATTGGTACATCGGTGCAGGCATCCCGCTCACCGCGCAACTCATCGAAATGGAGTCACCGACAAACGCGGCCTGACTCAGTGGCTGAGCCGTGAACACCGGAGCCACCACCACGGCCAAAGTTTGCTGAGCGGAAGCACTGACATAATTCGCCGTGTCCGCGGGCGTGAACGTGACCGCTAACGAGTGGACGCCGGCCGTCATAATTGTTCCACTGCCAGGGCTATAACTGAAAGAACCTGGAACACTGCTCGTGGCGTTGAGTTGAGTACTGCTCAATGCCGTGCCGGGAATGACGGCTGCGGGTACCGGCCACGTAAGCACCGGTGTCGCCTGCGCGATGACGAGCGAACCCACAGCGGCCCCCTCATAATTGGCCTCCCCAATTGTGCCAACGACTGAATAAGTCCCCACCTTGGTGGGCGCTGTCGCCGTACCATGATAGGTGAAACCAACTGAGAGCGAAGCCGGAGTTGTCGTCGCAGTCGCCGAATGCACCGCCGCATCATACGTCGCATTCAATCCCCCGAGGGTCACAGTCGCCGCGCCCTTCGCAATCACCAGTGAGCCGGAGGCGGATCCCTGATAATTCGCATCGACGATCGTGCCAACGACCGCGTAGGTCCCGGCATTAGTCGGCGGGCTTGCGGATCCATTATAGGTAACGCTAACCGCGAGCGAGGTCGGCGAGGTCGTTGATGAAATCACGTGAGGCCCGCCATCATAGATCGCACTCAAACTACCGAGGGTCACCGTCGCCGCGCTCTTCGCAATCACCAGCGCACCCGAAGCAGATCCTTGATAATTCGCATCAGCAATCGTGCCCACGACCGCGTAGGTGCCGGCATTAGTCGGCGCGCTTGCCGATCCATTATAGGTGAACGTCACCGTGAGTGAAGACGGCACTGTCGTAGCTGTCGCCGCATGCGCAGATCCATCGTAGGTCAACGCCAGATTGCTCAGCGTCAACGCCACAGCGGCCTTGTTCACCGTCAGCGTCGCGCCAAGACTCGTGACTGTATTTACTGAGTTAGTAACGATCACCGAATAATTGCCCGCATCTCCCGCACTGACACTGGCAAGAGTGTAGGAACTGCCGGTGGCACCAGCAATATCCCCGCCGGCTTTCTGCCACTGGTAGGTGGGCGCCGGAGTGCCACTGGCCGCGACTGAAAAAGTCACCGACCCGCCGACCGTCACGGTTTGACTGACCGGCTGAGTCGTAATCGCAGGAGCACCGATGAGCGGACTGATCCAGGCTGTGAGCAACGCAATATTGGCCGTATCAAGTTCAGTACTCGCGAGGGGCGGCATCTGCCCTGTTCCCCTCGTGCTGATGCGCGTGAGCATCATGGAATGAGCCGGATCGGCGGAGGCAATGACACGATTGGCCGAATCGCCGCGGTTATCGACGAGCAGTCCGCCGACCAATCCGGCACTGGCCGTGGGCGTTTCAATTCGTGCATCCCAATTACCGAGCGCAGCACCGCCAGGCTGATGGCATTGGACACAATTCGCCGCGAGATAGGAGCGAACCCGATGCTCCAGGGTGGCGGCGAGATCGCCCGCAGCGGCGAGCGATCGCAGGGTGGCGGGATCAGGCACACTCGCAGTAAAATAGCCGGCATTGGCCAACGCCGAAAGCTGATTCGCCGCGCCAGCCGAGTAAGGCTCGCTGCGATTCAACTGCGCGGTGTTGAAGCTGAGCGCATAGCCGGCGGCCGGCGTGTGACATTGCAAACATTCAGCACGACTCGGATAGTGCCAGGTCTGCGAACGAATCGTGCCGGCATCATTGATGGTAATGGTTTCGGTGGCTCCTTCCTCGGGCACCAGGGTCGCTTCCGTTTGCGCCGTATTCCATTTGTAAGTCACCCCATAAATACCGCCGGCTGTCTTCACGAGGAAGCGAGTTTCCAGCCGGCGCGCCGTCGTCGGATCACCGCGCGTGAGCTCCAGTTCAAAGTGTTTCACCCACACCGTGCCCGCCGGAAACGTCCAACTGCCATCGGCGGCGAAAGTGATTTTGTCAGAGAGTGCTGGCACACTGAACCAACGGCGCTTCTGCGCGTAGTCCGACCAAAAAGACACATTGGGATCGTAACCCACGACGCCCGCGGCGGGCGCAAGCGTGGTAAGATTCGAAAATGCTCCGGTCGCGCTAAGTGTCGCGGGTAGCGGCGTGCCACTGGAGGTGGCACTATAAACGAGCCGGAGCAGCCCGGTAGTAATGCTCGCAATCAAGACATCGCCATTCCGCGGATCTGCTCCGAATGCAACAATCCCATTAACACTGATGCTGGTTTCAACCTCAACAGGAGCATTGGCCGGAAAACTCATAAAAAAAAGCCGACTCGTACCGTAGTCGCCGAAAACATACCGGCCAGTAAGTTGAGTGAATCGGTTGCCACGATAGACGATGCCGCCGGTGATCGAAGTGGCGTGTGACCGATCAAACTCGTAGATCGGCTCGATGAAAGCTGCCCCCACAGGCGGATTTGGTTTGGGGCCCGCGATGCCTCCCTCCCGATAATTCCAACCGTAATTGCCACCGCGAGTGATGAGATCGATTTCTTCCCGCGCGCTCTGTCCAACATCGCCAAGCAAAAGACGCCCGGTGGGAACATCGAAGGAGAAGCGCCAGGGATTGCGCAATCCAACGGCCCAGAATTCCGAACGGACACTGGCCGTTGTGACCGCGAGACCGTTGAAGGAAGTCGCGCCGACAAACGGGTTATCGGCGGGAATTTTGTACGTACCGGCATGAACTGAGGCGTGGGCGTTCGGGGTCAAATTACCGGCGCGCTGGTCGACATCAATGCGCAGTAGGCCCGAGAAAAAATCACGGTCGATGCGCTGACTATTTTGATAAGCATCATTTCCGCTACCTTCATCGCCGAGCGAGACGTAAAGGTATCCATCATCGGGACCGAAATGCAGATCACCACCATTGTGATTCGAGGCTTCGTCAAACTGCGAGATGAGCGGCACTTCACTCGCCAAAATGTCGGCGTTGGTTGCACCGGGCTGCGCCGTGAATCTCGAGAGACGATCATGCCGGCCGCTGCCGTCAGCAGTCGTGGCCGAGACCGTGTAAAACACGTAGAAATAGTGATT
>JANYFP010000413.1 GCA_025362555.1 Verrucomicrobiota bacterium | reverse complement strand
TCCAAGTGGCATGCGAGTGTCTTGACGAACTATGCCTTCACTGATGGCAGCCTGAAGGGCTTCAGTGCCGGTGGCGCGCTCCGTTACATTGAGAAGGCGGTCATTGGCAATCCCGCGATCACCGATTCTGCTGGTCAAGTTATCGCGCTGGATCTGGTTCACCCTTACTATTCCAGTTCGAATATCGCCGTGGATGCTTGGCTTGGCTACAAGATGAAGGTTTTCCATGACAAGTACGACTTGAGTTTCCAACTCAACGCCCGTGATCTGGAACAAGGCGGCAGTTACCGGCCGATCGTGGCGAACTCGGATGGATCGCATTCGGTTTACCGCATCGTTCAACCGCGTACCTTCTACCTGACCACGACACTCGAATTCTAAAGGGTCTTCGCGCGGTAGTGGTGTGCCGCGCAAGTTCTTCGAAGCCCTCTCCGGTTTACCGCGAGAGGGCTTTTTTCTGCCGCAGTGGCGGCTGTTACCGAACGACTGCTTAGTCCGGTGAAAGGGTAGGGGCGATTGCCCCCAATCGCCTTGCGCAGGCCAAAGACTGTTGAGCACACCGTCTCACCCTAAAGTTGTTTTCAACTAGCCGTTGGGATTAACTCTTCTTTCGTATCCTCACTAATACTGCGTTTCATTCACTGACCCATTCTTGCGAATCGATAAATTTCCCCCAGCCTCAAACTCACTTTTCATGCAACGGCGGCAACTGATCTTCTGGGGACTCATCGGCAGTGCGGTAATCGCGCTCTCGGCTGTTTTTCTCGCGCTCAAATCCAAAGTGCGCTCGTCGCTGCCCGCCGCTGCGCATTACGAAAAGCTTCCGGAGAAATTTAACCAAGCCCTGCAAAGCGCGCGGACCGCCGTCACCGCCAACGGGCATGACTTGGACGCCGTGAGAAAATTGGCGCGCCTCTATCAGGCGAATCGACTCTATGCGGAAGCGCGCGCCTGCTATCGGATGATCGAATTGTCGGCCCCGGGTCTCACCGCTCGCGATCATTATTATTTGGCGGATATCGCCCAAAATGAAAACGACCTGGCCGGTGCCCAAGCTGAACTTCGCGCCGTCCTTAAATTGGAGCCGAACTATGTTCCCGCCCGCCTGGGCCTGGCCGAGACGATGTTTAAATCCGGCCGGGAAGATGACGCCGCCAAAGAGTACGCCGCCGTCCTCGCGATCGAACCCACTCAACCCCAGGCCTCTCTCGGCCTCGTGCGCCTGGCGCTCCAGCGTGGAGACGATGATGCGGCAGTCGCACGCTTGGAGGAATTGATGGCGAGTCACCCCGAAGCGACAGCCGGTGCGGCGTTATTTGCGCAAATTTTAGAGCGTCGTGGTGAAACTGAACGGGCCACCGCCATGACGCTTTGGAGTCGGCAAAAACACGAGCCCGCGTTGATCGATCCTTGGTTGAACGCGATGCAGGTCGATTGTTATGATCCGTTGCGTCTCGCCCTGCTGTTCGAGGAATTTCTGGCGGCTGGTCAATTGACCGAAGCACTCCCGTTTCTGGATCGGATCGAGGAGCTCGATCCGAAAAGTTGGACACCGCAGCTTTTGCGCGGGTGGTCCCAGGAACGCGCCGGTCACCACCGCGAAGCGGTCGAAGCCTATCGTCTCGCGCTCAAGAAAGGCGGGAATCCCGAACGGATTTGTCCTCTGCTGACGACGTCTTTGCTCGCGGTGCCTGACCTCCCGGAAGCGGCTCGGATGCTGGCCGAGTATTATGGGAAACTGCCCGAATCCGTTCCCTTGCTTTTATCCTACACCGAAGTGGCGGTGCGGCTGGGCGACGAGAAATTGGCCCGCACTTTACTGGCCAAATTATTGGAGTTGGATCCTTATCTCTACACGCCGAACATGAGTCTGGCCAAAATTCTCTGGACGGCCGGAGAGCGTGATGCCGCCGTGCAGTGCCTGCTTCGCATCGTCAAAGTATTCCCCGTCGACGTGGCCTCGCGCGGATTATTGGGCCAATATTATTTGGAAAAAGCTGATGCGGCTCCCGCCATTCGGCCGCTGGAGGAAGCGCTCGCTCATGTCCCGCCTCAAACTCCCGCGCAGGAACGCCTGACCGCCATGCTGGGCAAAGCGTATTTGCTCGTGGGCAACGCGGCCGCCGAACAAAGACGTTTTGGCGAGGCCGTGGATTATGCGGATAAAGCCATCCGACTTTTTCCCTCCGAACTTCAAGCCTACGCCCTCAAGGCGAATGGCTGCATCCAATTATTTCAATACCAGCGCGCCGCCGAGGCCTTGGTCGCGATGGCCGCGCTGGAGCCGCAGAATCCGACCATTTTGCTCAGCCTCGGCGACGTGGTTTATCAGGATGGCAAAGCCGATCAGGCTCGCGGATATTGGGAAAAAGCAGGGCCGCTTGTCGCGACGGGCGATGCTGAATTAAGAGCGGCGCTCGATCTCCGGCTGAGCGGCCACATCACGGCGGAGACGTTTAAATGAACTTTCAGCATTTAAGAATTGGGATCGTCGCCCTGCTGGTAGCCTTCGGAATTTATTTCGTGGTCAATCGTGATGGCTGGTCTCCACCGGTGACGGCCGTGAAAGTTGCCGCCCGCCCCGAGCCGGACCAAGCCGTGGCTCCGAGCGATACGTTGGGATTGGGCTATTTCGCTCAGCGCCAGATTGGACGGCCGCCGGACGGACCGCCGTGGGTCACCGATTTGTTGATCGTGGATTTGGATCAGGACGGCCTAAAGGATATCCTAGTGTGTGACGCTCACCTCAATCGCGTGAGTTGGATTCGCCAAATTCGACTGGGTGTTTTTGAGGAGCAGGATATCGGTGAAACCATCGCCGGCCCAGCCCACGTGGAAGTCGCCGATCTCAATGGCGACGGCCATCTGGATGTGCTGGTCTCCGCGATGGGCGTGATCCCGCCAAGCAATATGAAAACCGGTTCGGTGATCGTGTTGGTCAACGACGGCACGAATCATTTCACCAATCGTGTTTTGCTGGAGAACGTGGCGCGGGTGAGCTACGTGGCCGCTGCCGATTTAAATAAGGATGGCCGTTTGGATCTGGTCGTGGGGCAATTTGGTTACATCGAAGGTGAGATTCGCTGGATGGAGAACCTCGGTAACTGGCAGTTTAAGAGTCATGCGCTGCTTGATTTGCCGGGCGTAATTCACGCGCCGGCCGCCGATCTTACCGGCAGCGGAAATCTCGATATTGTCGCGCTCGTGTCGCAGGATTCCGAGGAAGTCCACGCCTTCATGGGCGACGGGCAGGGGCATTTCCGCGACCGCGTGCTCTATGGGTCAACCAACAAGGATTACGGCAGCAGCGGGTTGATTATTGGCGACGTGAATAAAGACGGCCGGCCCGATATTGTTTATACCAATGGCGACGGTTTCGATTACGCGACTCCCGGCCCGCGTCCGTGGCATGGGGTGCAATGGTTAGAAAATCTGGGCGATGGTAAGTTCACTTATCACCGGGTCGGAGATTTTCCTGGATGCTACAGTCCCGTGCTCGTGGATCTCGACGGCGACGGCGACCAGGATATCGTGGCTTCCAGTGGCTTCAACGATTGGAATGATAAACGCGCGGTGTCCCTGATGTGTTTTGAAAACGACGGCACCAATCACTTTATTCCGCGGGTGCTCGCCCACGCTCCGACCCACCTGATCGTCGTGAAAGCAGCGGATATGTTCAACGACGGACGGATCGAGTTGGTGACGGGAGCGTTCATGTTTTACCCGCCTTACGATCGGACTTCCCGGATCACTCTTTGGGAGCACAAGAAATGAGTGCGTCGTTTCTAAATTCCGAATCTCAGAGCCGGCAGGCAGGGACGCCTGCCGCTACGATAATCCGTCGTAGCCACAGGCCTCTTTGCCGGGCGACGGCCCGGACAAGCGCCCCGGCGAAGGCCGGTGGACGATCCCTGGAACGCCAGCAGGCGTTAACAGGGCATGCCGGGTTTGTCCCAGCAAACAACAGGGCGTGCCCGTGGGATCGAGCGAAAGTAAGTCGATTTGCTCGTTCCGGATTTGTAGGGCCGTCGCTTGCGACGTGCCTCGTGTGGATCCAGATAAAAGTGATCGCTTCAAGATATGCCCCGGCCTTGGAAAATGGACGAATCAGGCCGCCGCAAGCAGCGGCCCTACAACGGAAATACCGTAGCCGGATTGGCGACTTGTTCCCGACAAATTCATTGCCTCCGCCCTCTTCTAATTCGCCATCCACCGACTATAACATCGCGTCTTTTTTCGCTCTCCTCTATTCTTAATTCAGTTTCCAAAAATTATTGTTCGTGTGAAAAAATCTACCTCTAAAAAGAGTTCTCCTGCTTCGGCGAGTTCCCCCGTCAAGTCGGCGGCGAAACCAATCGCCCTTCCCCGAATCGCGGGCAAGAAGGCAACTATTTATGACCTTGCCCGTCTCGCCAATGTCTCGCCGGGCACCGTCAGCCGCGTGTTGAATAATCGGGATCGCGTCAAAGCCGAGACGCGCGAAAGCGTCCTCCGCGCCGCTGCTGAGCTCAATCTCAAGCCGCAGGCCTCCGTGCGCAATCGGGAGATCGTCATTCTCTCCGAGCCCACGTATCCCGACCGTTTTGGCGGTTACTCGGCGACGTTCACCGCCCATCTTTCCTACGCGTTTTCCCGGCGCAATATCGGCGTGCTCTTGCCGCTGAATCCCTTTGAAGAACTCCCCACCAAGTTTTTCGACGGCATTGTGGTGGTGACGCAGGACAAAGCGCTGCGCGAGTTGGTGGCCGATCTTGAGAAGCGGATGCCGGTCGTGCACATCGACAAATTCCCCGTGGATCCCACCGAATATGTCGTGTGCTCGGACCATTACAGCGCAGGCTACATGGCTGCCCGCCATTTTGTTGATCGCGGCAAGCGCAAGCCCGCATTTCTCGGCGGAAATTATCCCGCGTTCGCCGAACGCCTGCGTGGGTTTAAGAAAGCTCTCGCCGAAGCCGGCCTTCCCGTGGATGAGCAACGCACGTCGCTCTTCGGTCCGGAAAGCAATCACGTCTCAGTCGTCACTCGCATTGTGCGCGCCGGTGCCGATTCAATCTACGCGCCGGGCTCAAGTTTCGAATCCCTGGAGTGTCTTCACATTCTCTCGTATGTCATGGGTCTGAAAGTGCCGCAGGAAATTTCCCTGATCGGTGGCGAAAATGAACGCGTCTCTGCGCTGATGAATCCGCCGCTCACGACCATTGAGGAACCCTTGCGCGAAATGGCGGAACAGGCGGTGGATATGTTGGACCGTCTCACGATGGGCCGGGCCGTCACCGAGCGGAATCTGATGCTCCCCGTTCGCCTCATCGACCGCAACTCGGTCCAATGATAATTGAAATTTCACTGCCCCTTTTTTATGGCCAAATTTAAACTGTTTTACTCATTTGGTGTGCTCGCCCTCATGACTGCTTTTCTGCCTTCCGCTCCCGCCGCTCCGCTGACCGCATCCGTCGCGGTGCCTGCCCCAAACTCCGCCGATGGATTTAATCTCGGCACCGCGCGCAACCCGGGCGGAACGAGCATCACGACGGATCGTTTTAGTTTGCGGCTCAATGACCACCCGTGGACGCCCGTGATGGGCGAGTTTCATTACACGCGCTATCCCGAATCCGAGTGGCGCACGGAATTGCTCAAAATGAAAGCGGGCGGGATCAGCATCGTGGCCACTTATGTTTTCTGGATTCATCACGAAGAAGTGGAAGGGGAGTGGAATTGGTCCGGTCAGCGCAACCTCCGCGAGTTTGTCCAACTAGCCGGCAGCGTCGGCCTGAAAGTGGTCGTGCGCTGCGGTCCGTGGTGTCACGGCGAAGTGCGTAATGGCGGTCTGCCGGAGTGGTTGCTCAGCAAAGGATGGAAGCTCCGCAGCGAGGATGAAAATTATCTGGGGAAAGTGCGCGGTCTTTACGGCCAGATTGCGCAACAGCTCGATCATCAACTCTGGAAGGACGGTGGCCCGGTCATCGGCATCCAATTGGATAACGAATTCAATGGCCCGGCGGAATATCTGCTCGCCTTGAAAAAAATCGCGCGTGACGCCGGCCTTGACGTCCCGATCTATACGCGTACCGGCTGGCCGGTCCTCACCACGCCGATGCCCTTCGGTGAAATCGTGCCGCTCTACGGTTCTTACGCCGAAGGTTTTTGGGATCGTGAACTCACGACGATGCCGGGCCGCTACTGGGCCGCGTTTCGATTCTCCACTCTCCGCACCGACGAGAATATTGCCAACGAGCAACTCGGCCGTCGCGAGGCCAAGGATGCGCCCGACGTCGCGCGTTATCCGTTTCTCACCTGTGAAATCGGCGGCGGCATGGTGAGCAGTTATCATCGACGCATCTTGGTTGACCCGGCGGATATCGAGACGACGGCGCTGGTGAAACTAGGCAGCGGGAGCACGTTGTTGGGCTACTATATGTATCACGGCGGCACGAATCCCGAGGGAAAAATGACGACACTCATGGAGTCACAGGACACGTTGGAGACAAATTACAACGACCTGCCGGTAAAAAATTATGATTTTCAAGCACCGCTCGGCCAATTTGGGCAAATTAATCCCGCCTATCATTTGTTGCGGCGGCTACATTTGTTTCTGAATGATTTCGGGCCGCAACTCGCCGGCATGCCCACGACGCTGCCTGACGTGATTGCTCAGGGTGAGAAAGATTACAGTACACTGCGCTGGTCTGTGCGCTCGAATGGGCGCAGTGGTTTTGTGTTTGTGAGCAACTATGAGCGCGCGGTGACGCTTCCGGCTAAGCCCGACGTGCAATTCAAAATCATGCGGCCTGCTGGTGAACTCATTTTTCCTGCTGAGCCGATTGCCGTGCCGGCGGACAGTCGGTACTTCTGGCCGTTCGATCTTGATCTCGGTCACGGGGTCGTCGTTACGTGGGCCACGGCTCAACCGCTCTGTTTCATTGACGAGGAGAATGTTCGCACGGTTTTCTTTGCCGAGACTGCGGGTATTCCCGTGCAGTTTGCCATCGCGGGAGACGAAGCCGTGAAAACGGTTACCCCGAGCCGTGCGGTCGCGTTCGAACAGAGAGGTGCTGATGGCGGTAACGTGCGAGTCGTCGTCCTGAGCAATTCCGATTCGCTCGCCCTGTGGAAAGGGCAGTGGGCGGGACGTGATCGCGTGTTTCTCACTCGAGCGGGGTTCGTGATCGACGGAACCTCGTTGCGGCTCACGTCCGGCGATCTTTCCGCCTTGAAGGTCGGAATTTTTCCGGCCGCGACGGCCACGCCGACTCAGGACCATGACGGCGTCTTTGCGCTGCTCATTCCACCAGTACCGCGCGCGATGAAGTCGACTGCGACCCTTGTGGAAATTCAAAAATCCGGCCCGGCTCGGGAGGTTCACCTCGGCCACGCTTCCGTCCCAGTCGCAGCCCAACCGTCGGATGCGGAGTTTGCCCAGGCGGCCGTCTGGCAAATCAAATTACCGAAGGATCTCGCTCTTTCCACTGATCCCATTTTGCGCATTCGTTACCAAGGCGACGTGGCGCGCGTGCTTTTGAACGGTCGCCTGATCACGGATGATTTCTATAATGGGAATACTTTCGATCTTGGTTTGAGTCGTCTCGCCCCCGAGGTTCTTACTGGCGAATTGCGTCTGCACATTCTTCCGCTGCGGAAAGACGTCGTGACCGGTCCGGCAAAAAAAATCTACCTCGCCGACGCGCAACTTCCGGACTTCGGCAGCGCTGAAAGCATCGCCGCAGTGCTGAGTCTCGAAATTATTCCCCGCTATGAAGTCGAGGTGACTGCGCCGTGAATAGTGCCCGTCACCGCCTAAGGCCATCCACAAGATCGAACCACGTTCCCTTGTAGGTCGGGCTTTATGCCCGACATTCCGGCGCTTGTGTCGGGGATAAACCCCGACCTACCCGGGATCTCTCCCACATGCCTAACGAATAATATCTTTCCAACCTCATGAAGAAATTTCTCCCGCTCCTTCTCGTCCTCTTCTGCAGGCTATTCTCCTCTGCCTCCGCCGCCCCCGAACTCGTTTACGCCGACTCGAGTGGCGTCATTCGTTGGCGCGCGGATGAACGCGAGGTCGCGCTCTTTGGCGCAAACTATTCCCTGCCGTCCGCCACCGACTTTCGCGCGGCGGGCTATGTGCATGCGGATCGGAAAAAACTCGTCGAACAGGACCTGACCCATTTCGCCCGCATGGGCTGGGACGCCATGCGCCTGTGCCTCTGGGGGGATTGGGAAAATAGCGACAAGGACGGCAACCTGATCGTGAATGAGCATCTCGACGTAATGGATTACGCCATCGCCGAAGCAAAGAAGCGCGGCGTGTACATTCTCTTCACTCCGATCACGACCTATTCCGCGTGGTGGCCGGATGCGAAGGAAACCGATCCGTATCCTGGATTTTCGAATCATTTCAAGAAGCCTGAACTCGGCACTAACCCCGCCGCCATCGCGGCACAGTGCAATTACCTCCGGCAAATCCTTAATCATGTAAACCCCTACACCGGCGTCGCGCTCAAGGACGAGCCCCAGATCATCTTCGTGGAGATGATCAATGAGCCGCATCACCATGCCGAGGACTTCAGTGGTTCCGTGGCCTACATCAATGCGCTTGCTGACGCCGTGCGCAGCACCGGTTGTCAAAAATTACTTTTCCACAATGTCAGCCAGGACATGCGCATCTCCTCGGCGATTAAAGCGTCGAGCGTACCCGGCGTTACTTTTGCGTGGTATCCGACCGGGCTGAACAGCGGGCATACCCTCCGGGAAAATCACCTCCGCAGCGTGGACGAGTTTGTCCCGATGCAGCGGGCGGATCTGCTCAATTCGCCGAAGATTGTTTATGAGTTTGATTCGGCTGATATGAATTCCGGCTACATGTATCCGGCCATGACACGCGCGTTTCGCGGCGTGGGCGCCCAATTCGCGGCCATGTTTTCCTACGATATGCTGGCCACGGCACCGTACAATCTCGGGTGGCAGACTCATTTTCTGAATCTCGTTTATTCTCCAAAGAAAGCGGTGAGCGCGATCATCTCGGCCGAAGTCATGCGCGAGATCCCGCGCAATTCACACTACGGAGATTATCCGGAGAACCGTCGTTTTGGTCCGTTTCGGGTGAGCTACGAGGAAGATTCCAGCGAAATGGTCAGCGGCGAGAAATACTTGTACGCGAATGATACATTGACCCCGCCATCGGACCCCGCGAAGTTGCGCCGGGTAGTCGGCACGGGGAGTTCGCCCGTGGTCGCCTACGAGGGGAGTGGGGCCTATTTTATCGATCAACTTAAGCCCGGCGTTTGGCGGCTCGAGGTTTATCCGGATGCCGTGCTCGTGCAGGATCCGTTTGCGCAGAAAACGAATTATCAAACGATCACATCCCGCTTGGTGTGGCACGAATGGCCGATGACCGTGCGCCTACCGGATCTCGGCGAATCGTTCATCGTGTCGCCGTTGAATGACGGTAATCAGCATACTGCCTCAGTGAGCGGCGGCAAATTTACCATTAAGCCGGGTGTCTACTTGCTTTCGCGCGACACAAAAGTCGATCGCGCCACGTTACCGCAGCGCGTCGGGCCGATTGGTCTGACCGAGTTCGTTTGTCCGCTCGAACCAAAGCTGCCGACGCAGGTGCTGCCGCAAGTAAAAGCGCATTACGTCGCGGATCATGCGATGGAGATCGCCGCTGACGTGGTGGGTTCGCAACCGCCCCGCTCGGTGTCGCTGCAAGTGCGCGCGGTCGGCGAAACGGCGGTGCGCGCATTCCCGCTCGTGACGGGAAAGGGGTATCGTTATGCGACAACGCTGGCCGCTGGATTGCTGCCGGTGGGTGCATATGACTTCTGTTTTGTGCTGGAAGAAGCCGACGGGAAGAGTGTTCGGTTTCCCGTTGATACTTCGGTGTGGCTGTCTTCCCGGGTAGTGGGGGCGACGGCGCGGGTAGTCCTTTTTGAGGCAGAGAAAGATTCGCCCAATTTGGTTTACACGCGAATTGGCGACACGGGACGTCGCGGCATATTCAAGGTGATGCCGGCGACGGCGACCGATCCCGTGGCGTTGCGGATGATGTTTCCGTTGAGCATTGATCGGACGCTCGATGATTACACCGCGTCGCTGGCGATTAAGGATCAGATTACTGATCGTTCGCCGGGTATTGCTGTGGCGAAATCGCTCCGGGTGGTCGCGCGCAGTGCCGAAGCCGGACAGTCGATGGTGATTTCCTTGGTGGAGTCGGACGGGACCACGTGGAGTAAGCGACTCACGCTGGCCGCGAAATGGCAGGAATTGAGCATTCCGCTGGGAGCGTTGCACCTTGATCAAGGTGTATTGTTACCGCTCGGTTTCCCTGGTCGATGGAGCTATTGGTCCACTCCCGCGAAAGGCCGCAGCGCGAGCGGTGATGGGCCGAAGCTCGCCGACGTGGAGCACGTGCAAATTTCATTCCGTCCCATTGATGCTGGTGCCGCGGCTCCAGCGACGCCTGAAGCCGACGCCTGGGCCGAGATCAACTCCGTCGCAGTGGAATTCTAATCCGAAAAGTCACCATCGGATTTTCCCACGAAACACGAAATAGATCCAAGGCCCGACCTTCACCTCTTCGATCCTGCGCGAGACACATCAACTCATTTCGATTTCGCCTAGCAGGCTGCTGAAAAACGCCTCTTTTTGAGCGGTGATGGATTTGGTCCGTTGATTTTTACGACTGGCGCGGACTTCCGCAGGGTTTTACCGCGCCGTGTTCGGCGCGTCCCGCGCTTTTTGGCGGCGTAATCGCAGT
>JANYFP010000410.1 GCA_025362555.1 Verrucomicrobiota bacterium | reverse complement strand
GCCGGTGCTTGCGCCGGCCTAAACGCACGCATCCAGATGCAAGCTTCCGGTTCCGATCAGGCCTCCGCAAGCAGAGGCCCTACACAAACCACCGGTTACAGTTTTATTGAAAATGCTCTAGTTCGGCAGGCAGGGACGCCTGCCGCTACTTTGCTGAAGCAACTTCAGACGTCCGGTACAGAATCAGAAAACCGCAATCGCTACTCCTGTTTCGCCGGAGCGAGGAGTTTCTCTTTCGCCACGAGATAAAGGAAACCGCAGAGCAACACGTAGGGCACGAGGGACAGCAGATCGGAATTGGCGCCTTCGAAAAATGGATTGTGCTCGGTGGACCACTTTTGCATCGCGTCATCGAGATGATTGACTCCGGGTACACCGGCGAGAAACGCGATCACGATGCCGGCAATCGCACCGCCCGCGATATAGCCGGAGGCGAGCAGTACGCCGGGGCTCTTATCGCTCTCCGCGTTGAAAGTAAGCTGGTCCATCTTCGCATAAACCGGCCGACGACGCAGCCAGTGATCGACCGCCATCCGGATCATGCCGCCAATCCAAATGGGCAGTGACGAGGAAATGGGGAGATAAACGCCCACGGCAAAAGTGAGCGCAGGCACGAATGACATTTGGAGCGCGACGGTGATCATCGCGCCAAAGAGCACGAGCGCCCACGGAAGTTTTCGGTCGAGAATGCCCTTGATGATATAGGACATGAGCGTCGCCTTCGGCGCATCAAACTTGCGTACGGTCGTACCGTCGGGTCGCTTCGTGTAAGTTCCGTTGATGCCTGGATCGACCAGCCACACGGCGTCGCCGTGTTCGTTCACAAGATATTTTCCGGCCGGACCACCGACGGTATCGGTCTTGTGCCAGGCGAAATATTTCTCGGCGTCGTCATTATGCTGGGGCCCGACCAAACTTTGTTTCTCCGCATCGAGTTTGGTGACGTCGGTGTGCAATCCGGCCGGGGCAACTTGCGCAGCGGGCATGTAGACGATGGCGGAATCATTCAGCTTCATCAGAATCGGCCCGAGCAGAACGGCGGAACCGAAGGCGCCGATGAGAATCGCGTATTGCTGCAGCTTGGGCGTGGCCCCCACCAGGAATCCTGTTTTCAAATCCTGCGACGTGGTGCCACCGTTCGACGAGGCAATGCACACGATGCCGCCGATGGAAAGCGCCGTCACATAATACGCCGGACCGGTCCAGCCGATCAGGAGAAAAACCAGACAGGTGAAAAGCAGCGTGGCCACCGTCATGCCTGAGATCGGATTCGACGTGGAGCCGACTTCACCGGTCAGTCGTGACGAAACGGTCACGAATAAAAAACCAAAGACAACGATCAGCAACGCGCCCAGCAGATTCATGTTCAATGAACGGGCAAACAAGATGCCGGCGAGCAGCACGACGATGCCGATGCCGACAAACTTGAGTGACAAATCGCGATCAGTGCGCAGCACTTCCTGCGGAGCGCCATTGGCACTCGCCAAACCGATATCGTGAAGCCCGCCTTTCATTCCGTGCCAGATCGTCGGCATGGCCTGAATCAGACTGATAATCCCTCCCGCGGCCACGCAACCTGCGCCGATGTAGAGCACGTAAGCACCGCGAATCTGACCGGGGCTCATCGCAGAAATCAAGACCGTGCCTGGCGCGAGCGGACTGGTGAGGCCTTCGCCAAAAAATTGGATCAACGGAATCAGCACCAAATAAGATAACACCCCGCCGGCCGCCATTAAACCACCGAGGTACGGACCAATGATGTAACCAACGCCAACCAACTCCGGCGAGATCTCGCAACTAATCGATCCCGCTTTGAGTGGCGCACCAAAAACTTTTTCGGGCACATCCTTCCAACCCTTGAACGCGACGTTCAGCGTCTTATAAAGCAAGCCGAGGCCGAAGCCGGTGAAGATCACTTTTGCGCCGGGCGATTTGCCCAGGCCGGCCGCTTCGGCGGCAGCCATCTCAGCCTTGGCTGACGGTGAAGCGGCGGCCCGCGACACGTCGTCCACGCCGGCCTTCAGCACGGCAGCGCACGCTGTGCCCTCGGGATACTTGAGCACGCCATGTTCTTTCACGATCAACGCGCGGCGCAGCGGGATCATCATTAAAATGCCCAGCAAGCCGCCCATAATTGCCACCAACATCACCCGCACCAACTCCAGATCAAAACCGAGAATCAAAATCGCCGGCATCGTCACGCCGAGACCGAAAGCGATGGATTCTCCGGCGGAGCCGGCGGTTTGCGTGATGTTGTTTTCGAGAATGGTTGAATCACGTCCGCCGGTTTTCGACCAGGCGCGGAACATCGCGAGTGAAATCACCGCCACCGGAATCGAGGCGCTGACGGTGAGCCCGACTTTTAATACGAGGTAGAGCGACGAGGCACCGAACACCATGCCGAGAATGGCACCGGTAATTACCGCGCGCACCGTAAATTCGGCAATGTTAGCCTCAGCAGGAATGAACGGCTCAAATTTCGACGGAGAGTCTTTAGACATAGTGAAGAACTTTATGACAAACTACGGACGCGCGGGAGAGCAGAGCAATCCCGAACGACTCAAATTGTGGCGCGGCAGTCGCGGTGGCGTAACCGGGAGCCGTTAAAATTAACCTAAATTCCGCAGTCAGTTAAACGCTAATTTCCTCAAATCGGCGCTAATGCAGGCAATACTCCGCTTTCGCTCCGTTTTTTTGTCCACCGATCAGGTGAACCGCTTTTTGGCCCGTCTCTTTTTGAATTTCTTGATTAGCGTGAATTAGCGCAGATTAGCGGTTTCTCATCTGAGTTTTCTAGGATTAAACTGTAGCCGGTTCAGTCTTATGTTTAGGACGCCAGTGCACCGTTGTAGACAGCATGAATCTCGGCGCATCCAGGGAATGAAGTTTGGCGGAGCGCTGCCTCCCGACTGCGGCGAGCGCAGAACAATCCGCGCGTGCAAGCACGCTGCCTACCCCAAGTTTCCCCCAGCGCACAAGGGCTGCAGCGAGCCGAAGGCAAGGACGCGTTTTTTCGTGCGTGCGTTTCCCAAACCGACCAGCTTGTCCGTCAGGTGTTGGCGAAGTCGGAGGGTCGGAACCCTAAACTCGCAGACCCGTCGCCTACCTTAGCGCCGCTTGCCGGCCGTCTTGCGCGCGACGAGCAGACCCTTGATCAGCGCGTAGAGCATCTCCAATCGCGGCACGGGCACGCCGACCGTTTTGGCGCGTCGCACCGGCTCGCCCCAAATTTCCTCGAGTTCGATTGAACGACCTTCACGAAAATCAATCAGACTCGATGGACTATATTTGCCCAGCAAAGCCGTGCGTTCGAATTGTTGATCCAGAAAAGAACGCGGAATCACGTGGCCGAATTTCGCCGCCGCTTCCACCACTTCTTCCATCAAGCGCCGAGCCAGCGCCCGCAGGCCTTCGTCGGCAATAAGAATGTCCGTAGTAATCCCGCCACCCGCGATGGCGAGGCCGTTGAACGGTACATTCCACACCAATTTCCGCCAGCGCATCTCCTCCAGATTATCCTGCGCCGTGCATTTCACGCCGGCTTTTTCAAAGAGTCGCGCGACTTCCCGCGTGCGGCCCTGAGCCGGCCGGCCAAACTCGCCCAACGCCATCAAACCGGGAAACGAACAATCGACGACGCCTGGGGCCGTCCGCGTGCAGCCGATAAAACAAATCGCACCGAGCACATGCGCGGCACCGACCACCCCGGCCACCGGCTCTTCAACCCCGAGACCATTTTGCAACGTGAGCACCAAAGTATTCTCACCCATCAGCGGTGGCAGCAACTTCGCGAGCATATCGTTCGCCGTGGCTTTGAGTGCGATGATCACCAAATCGCAGGGTTCGATCTCCGCTGACGTCGCATAAGCGTGCACCTTTTTCAGGTGGATGCGCTCGGTCGGTGTTTTAATTCGGATGCCGCGCATCATAATGGCGGCGCGCCCACCGCGTACGAGGAAGTGTACGTCGTTACCGGCCTTGGCGAGGCGTGCACCGTAGTAGCAGCCGAGCGCGCCGGAACCAACAATTGCGATACGGGGTTTGTCAGGTAAAAAAGCACTCACAACGCCCCATTCGTCACAAAGATAC
>JANYFP010000362.1 GCA_025362555.1 Verrucomicrobiota bacterium | reverse complement strand
CGCTTTTACGCTCATCGAATTACTGACGGTCATCGCGGTCATCGGCATTCTCGCCTCGTTGCTTTTTCCGGCGATTAGATCCGCGCGCGTGTCGGCCAATCGCGCCAGCACTCGGGTCCAATTCAACCAATGGGCCGGAGCTATTGAAAATTTTCGCAGCGAATATGGCTATTATCCCGCGTTGCATGCTTCGAATGTGGTGAATCCGGCCGCTCAGAACGCCGATCCTGCGACGTTGCATTTATTTCACGACATCCTGGCGGCCCGCCGTCGCGACGGCACCGCGCTGCCTGCGTATGCGACATCCACCAACAGCCAGTTTCCGGAGGTGCAAAATCGTAAGCTCATTTCGTTTCACTCGTTTCGTGACGCGGATTTCACGACGGGAAATCTCCTGCGCGATGCGTGCGAGAATACTGCGATCGCCGTGTTGGTAGACAAAAATCTCGACGGCCTGATCAAAGTTGGCAGCGATTTCACGGTGTTGCCTGCGGTGAACGGCCTGACTCCGAGCAGTGCGGACTTTCCCGATGCAGGGGTTCGTGCCGGCGTGCTCTTCTATTCCGCCGTACCTGGTACTTCCGCCACGAATCCGGAATTCATCTTCAGTTGGAAATGAAAAATAACCTCCGGTTGATTTCAGGAAATCTGAGCCGGCAGGCAGGACCGCCTGCCGCTACTGGTATGATCAGTTGCAGCCAACGGCCTCCGTACCGGTGGGTGCGAGCCTTCACGCTTCTCGAACTGCTCGTCGTCATGGGACTGATGGCAACGCTGTCGTTTTTTCTCGTTGGGGGATTGGGCCACAGCGGAAAATCGGCCGCACTCCAAACCACGCAAGCCGTGATGGCCAACCTCGTCACGGCGGCGCGCACGCAGGCTCTCGCCAGCGGACAGCCTTGTCGGATTTTAATTCATGTTGATCCGCTGAGCGCTAGCGAGCCCCGGCGGTATTTGCGCTATGTCGTGCTTCAACTGCAAACCACCTCCGGTTGGCAAACGGTCACTGATGCTTTTTTTCCCGAAGGCGTATATGTGGTGCCCGGGAATTTCAGTTCGATCCCGGCCGGTCTATTCGCAATGAGCGTCAACGTCCCATGGACCAAAGTAGATGGATCCGACCTGCGTTCCACGGCGCTGCGCTCCAATCAAATCACTACTGAGACAATTAATGACGTAAGCGCTGAACAATGGGTCGGCCTAACCTTTTCGGCCAATGCGGGCACGCTCCAGTCTGGTGACATTATTTTGTCAACAGGCCGCCGCCGCTCACCTGGTTCATTTACCGTGGGCGACGCGCCCATTGAGTTGGAGAACCCCGGGAATGTCTGCGGCCTCACCCTCAGTGCCTATGGCGTGCCCGCGTTGATCAATGCGCGCACGAGCTTCTAACACGATGCACTTACTCCGATTCAAGTTTGCCGCGTTCTCCTTGCTGGAAGTTATTATCGCGGTCGCAATTTTCGCTGGAGCGGTGTCAGTTTTACTAGGCTTGCTCCCGGGACTCACGCGGCAATCGGCGGTGTCCGCCGACACGCTGACTGCCTTGCGTTTGCCTGACGCTTTGCGCGTGGAACTCACTCGCATGGCGACCGCCGGTGGGTTTGACGCTCTGGCCAATCAAGCAAAACCACTCGCCACACTGTTACCGGACACCTGTTTGCTCGTCGCCACACGTGACGCCGCCCGGCTGCACTCACTCGTTTATCAATCACCCCCTGTAGCCGATCACATTTCGGAAGACTTGCAGTATTTTCTGATCGAAGTGTGGAGTTTCAACGATGCACCGCTGGCTTTTGATTTACGTGGTGCGGTGCTGGCGCTGCATGTTCGGGTGTCGTGGCCCTATCGCATCCCGGGCGCACTCGGAGTCACTCCGCTCGCCGCGCGCGAATGGGTGAACTTCAACCTCACTCTTGCTCGATGAGAACTTGGTCCAGCGCGGCTTTTACCCTGCTCGAACTGCTCGTTGCAGTCGTGATCACTTTGATTCTTGCCGGTCTGATGCTAACGGTCGTCACGAACACCTTGAATCTATGGCAGCGAACGCAGAATTCATTTACGATGTCCGCCCAAGCCACATTGGCACTCGATCTGATTGAACGCGATTTGCACGCGGCGGTGTTTCGCCCGGACGGAGGAACGTGGCTCGCCGTCGATGTGATTAATGCGCCCGTTTCCCTCGTGCCGCACGGCTGGCTGACCCTGGCAACCATGAAACCATCCACGAGCGTGAGTCAGCGTCTGCTGCCGGATTGGGGCGACGGCTTCACGCCGCAGATCGCCGACGCCCGGTTTGGTTTGTCGGGAACGTGGCTGCGTTTCGTGACGACGAACGTGGAGTCGGATGGCAGCTTGCCGGTGGCAGTCTCTTACCAGATCGCACGCCGTCCCGTCAGTGGTTCGATTGTCGCAAGCAATCCGGCCGAGGTGCGCTATTCTCTTTTTCGCTCAGCGGTCAGCACTGCCGCCACGTTTACCGTCGGAAATGATCTGACGGTTTCGGGTTACGGAAGTGCGTCGGTCACTCCATCATCGAGCCGCAATCCGAAGACGTTGACGAATCCAAACAGCACCGACGTGCTCGCGACAAATGTCGTGGATTTCGGCGTTTGGTTTTATGTCCGTGACGCGGCGACAGGCGCGTTGCGGCGGATTTTTCCCGCCGACAACGCCGACCTCACTCACGCCGCGCACGCGGTCGGCGTGGTGCCCGATGCCAACCGATTTCCGGAAGTGGCTGATGTGTTGGTGCGAATTCTAAGTGATCGTGGAGCGCTGTTGCTCTCGGAATTGGAAAGCGGCAGCGGCCACCTCACGCGTCCCTCGACGGTTGCAACCGATGCCGAGTGGTGGTGGGTAATTGCGGAAACCTATTCCCGCGTGTATGTGCGTCGCGTGGAAATAAAAGGGTCGGCGCTATGAGCTATTCCGAGCGCAAATTTCATAATGCTGGAGCTTGCAAGCAAGCGATGCGAAACGATACCGCGCGACGGTTGCCGAGGATCGCTTGTAAACAAGCTCCTGCGCTCTGCCGATCCCACTCAGGAGACAGCGGATTCGCGCTCGTGATCACTTTGGCTTTGCTGGCGTTGCTCGTGCTCGCGGTTTTTTCGTTGAGCTCGCTGGCGAGAGTGAATTCGCGGATCGCGTCCACTTCGGTTCAGCAAAGTCAGGCGCGGCAGAATGCGCTGCTTGCCTTGCATATCGCACTCGGCGAGTTGCAACGTCACGCCGGGCCCAATAATCGCCAAACAGGCATGGCTGGCGTGGTCGGTATTTTACCGAAAAACACCTTTCGCCAATGGACTGGGGTCTGGGGCAGCACGCCGTCTCCGGTCTGGCTGGTGTCGGGTGCCACGGGCACGCCGACTCCCGCACTGGCCGGAGCGCGCTTCACGATTGTCGGTTCGCATACTGTCGGGAGCCCGACTGATACCACCGATCAGGAACCGGTTGAAATTGGGTTGATTGATTTACCGGGACTGGATGCTGCGGGGCTTTCGACCTCCACGGGGAGGATTGGTTATTGGGTGGGAGACGAAGGGGCGAAAGTGAGTGCGATCATGGCAGGCGATGAATTGCAAACCGGAGGGACGAGTGGGAGCGGGCTTCGGCCGAACTTACATCGTCTGATCAGTACGAGCTTTGATCCGTCAGCCACGAGCAACCTGCGGCTAATTTCAGTGGAGCAACTCAAGGTTGCAGTCACTGGATTTACCCTGTCGGAAGCGTTTCATTCGCTGACCCGATCGCATTTTGCACTCCAAAGCACGGCGGCTAAAGGCACGCCGAGGCCCGGGCAGTACGTGATTGGCGCGTTCAATATCAATACGACATCTGAAGCGGCATGGCGGGCGCTGCTGGAAACAAATGATCCGTATTTTAGATTGAGCACCGCTCGCTCGCTGAGCGCTGCACGGCAGATTCGGGATCGCATCGCGGGGCACTTGCACCCCTTCGCGTCCGTCGATGAACTACTTAATTCGGCGATCATTCAGCAATCGTTCGACAACGCATCACCGAAAGTGACCACCGTGACTGAGAGCGAATTCATCGCGGAATTGCGTCCGATCCTCGCGACGCGCTCCGATACGTTTCGCATTCGAGGTTATGGCGACACGCTGAATCCGGCGGATCACACGACCATTCAGGCCTCGGCCTATTGTGAAGCTATCGTTCAGCGCACGCCCGATTCGGCACCGAATGCGCTCGGGCAACGATTCATTGTGACTTATTTCCGCTGGCTCGGGCGGGACGATATTTGAGCGCGGGAGGTTGATCCGGTGGTGGTTTTATATCTCGGATTCCGAATATTCACCACGGAGACACAAAGACACGAAGGTCGGAAAGGGAACGGATTTTTGCCTCGCGGGGCTTATGCCAAACGCCCAATGCTTTCACACGAAGGTCGCAAAGCACGCAGAGGAATCTCCCGTCGCTGAATCGTACTTCGCGTTCTTGGCGAACTTGTGTAAAGTGCAGCAGCTTGAGGCGATTGGTATTAGTCGTGCATCCTGTTCGGTTGAAGTGCAGGCGATTTTCACTTTCTGATGCAGGTCGGGCTTTCTTGTCCCGATAGCCTTGGCGACGCGGAAATGCCCGACCTACGTCGGAATGATCGATCGCGGTCGGCGAGTCCGCTCGTGGGCGTCTCGGGGCGCGAGGGGGGGCAAGCCTCTCGCGGTTGGTCGCTCTCAGCGCTCAACTCGAACGCTCCACTTCTTCGATCCTTCGCCGCCCATTACTTTGCTGCCCCTTATTTCCCCGGTTCTGATT
>JANYFP010000340.1 GCA_025362555.1 Verrucomicrobiota bacterium | reverse complement strand
CTTTGGCGGTGGTTGGCGACTCGATATTTGCCAGCTCCATGGGCGGCAGTGCGACGCACTACGACGTTCAGCTCCGCAACAATAAGCAGAAAATCCTCAAGCTGCCGCTCGATACGGTACTGGCCAGTGGCCACGGTCCGCTGACCACGCTAAAGGAAGAAAAACAAAATAATCCCTTTTTCGCCCGATAATTTCATGAGCCCTAAAATCGGTTTTGTCGGAGTTGGTCGCATGGGCGGCAACATGGCCCGTCGACTGAACGAGTGTGGCTTTGCCGTCACCGCCATTTACGACGCACATGCGGCGAGCGCCCGTGAACTCGCGGTGGAAATTGGGGCGAAGTGCTGCCCTACCCTCGCCGAAGTGACGGCGAGCGCGGACATCATTTTCACGGTCGTGACCGACGATCCCGCCCAACTCGCGGTGTTCGCTGGGGCTGGTGATTCATTACTCCGCGCCGCGACGGGAAAGATTTTCATCAACTGTGCCACGCTCACGCCGAAAATCCATGTGGAAGTCGAACGCCGCGCCGCCCTCGCTGGCGCGCTGACCCTCGAAGCCTGCATGGCGTCCAGTATTCCCCAAGCCCGCAACGGGACGCTTTATCTGATGTGTGCCGGCGAGCAATCGACGTTTGAACGCGTTAAACCGTTGCTTGAAAAACTCAGCTCGGCGCTCCGTTACATCGGCCCGACCGGCAGCGCGGCGCAGGTTAAGGCGCTCGTCAACCAGGTCATGAACTGCAACACGGCCGCGCTCGCCGAAGGCCTCGGGCTGGGCCAGGCCCTGGGGCTCAATCTCGACGTGTTGCGGGAAGTATTCTCGCAAACCGGCGCGAATTCCCAAGTGCTCAAAACCGACGGCGAGGACATGCAGCATCGGGCGCACGACTGCTATTTTTCCGCCGCCCATGCGGCCAAGGATTCCGGCATCGCGTATCGGCTCGCGTTAGATTGCCAATTGAATCTCCCACTGGCCAAGGCGACCAAGGAACAATACGACCGCATGGTCGCGCTCGGCTTGGGCGGACTGGACAAATCCGGCATTGCCGAACTCACCTTCAAGGGCCGCACGGCCTAATTATCCTAGAAAACGCAGTTGGATTAGCCGCGAAGGAACGCAAAGAACGCATGGATCGATGGATTCATGAGCGTGCTAAGGTTTGGTTGCTTCACCTGTGAGTGCGTTTGTTCTTTTAGGTTTAGAGTTTGAAATCCAATTCTCTGCGATCTTTACGTTCTTTTGCGGCAAAATTGCTGCGCAATTTAGAATTATCGGGGAGAGCGGACATAAGGAACTGACGAGATTGTTTCATCCATGAAATTTCCTCATCGACGATCGTATTCTTAAAGGTAAAAGGTTAGTCGTACCCCCGGGCCAGAAGTTGGAAACGAATACCCCACGAAGAGAATTTTCATGGCTGATCCCCTCGTCAGTGTTAAGATGATTACCTATAATCACGGCCCATACATCGGCCGTGCGATTGAGTGCGTTCTGGCGCAAAAAACGGATTTTCGCTTTGAATTGGTGATCGGCGAAGATTGTTCAACGGATGAGACGCGCCAAATCGTGGCCAGTTATGCCGCGCGTCATCCGGATAAGATCATTTTGATCACGTCCGAAAAGAACGTAGGTTTGCACGAGAACATTAGGCGGACCGACGTAGCTTGCCGTGGCAAATACCTCGCCTACTGCGAAGGCGACGACTATTGGCAGCGAGACGATAAGTTGCAAATGCAGGTCGACTACCTTGAGCACCACCCGGAATGCAGTATGGTTTGTTCCGACTACGATGAGTACGACACGAAAACCAAGAAACGGACCAAAAACTACCGGAGTAGCACGGGGCAACCTGTCTTAACGAATCCAGACATATTCGATATCCTTTCGGGCAAGGCCGATGTACTGACCTGCACCGTTTTATTGAGGCGAGAAACAATCAGGAAAGTCAAAGAGGCCGATCCGTTCCTCCATCAGAGCGGGCATTTCCGGATGGGAGACACCCAAGCCTGGGCCGAGATGTCGCTGTGGGGTAAAATTCATGTATTCAGCGAATCGTTAGCCACCCGCCAATTATTGCCGGAATCCGCGACTCAAAGTAGTGACCCCAGAAAGCGTCTTAGATTTTGGATATCAAATTCTGAAATGTGTATTTATCTATGCGAGAAACATCATATCGATGCCGCACTCAAAAATGCCCATTTTCAAAATTGGACAAAAAATTCGCTGAAATTGGCGTTCTTAGAAAAAAGCTTTGAGTTGGCTGATAAAACCAAAAAAAAATCCCCCGAGTTTTCGTTTAAAAACAATCTTTGGTATTGGGGCACAAAACACTCCACGGTGAGGCCATTCATTTTACTGCATCAACTCTTCTTCCAGGACATCAGGTGAAATCTTATCGAATGGCGTTTCAAAATCACCCCCTCAAGCGATCGTCCATGATCTCCTGCTTGCAGAAATCGCCCCGTCGAGTTCGAGCTAATTCAAGGTATCCCCGAAACGATGATTTTCATAGGAGCGGCCGGACTTGAATTTTCCAGAACCAGTGGACCTGGCAACTGATTTTTCCGCTATGCGTCAGCGATCCCGTGCCTACCCATGAGTTCCCTCCCGACCGGCTATGGCAGCGCAGGCTACGCCGACTCACTGCGAGAGTTCGGCGAACCAATCTTACTGCCGCAATCGGGCGGCTGGTTTCTAAAGCGGCCGATTACAGGCTTTCCGAAACATGACGGCATGGGGTGCTACCCCATGCTTTCCTGCCGTGACTGGACGCAACTTGAATCAGACCTCTTCGAAGTTGGACGAGAACTCATCAGCTTTTCCGCCGTCATTGATCCGTTCGGCAATCATGATGAGACGCTGCTGAACCGCTGTTTTCCCGACGTGATGATTCACTTCAAAAATCACTACGTGACCGATTTGTCCAAGCCACCGGCGAGTTATCTTCCATCCCGTCACCAGCGAAACCTAAAGAAATCACTTGAAGCCGTCCGCGTGGAAAGATGTGAGAATCCTGGGGCATTCCTTGATGATTGGACGCGCTTGTACGGGGTGTTGATCGCCCGGCATTCGATTCGTGGGCTCAGCGCATTCTCCCGCGACTCGTTCGCGGTCCAGTTGCAGACGCCCGGGCTCGTGATGTTTCGCGCCACGCGTGAAGGAGAAACCGTGGGTATGATCCTGTGGCTGGTGCAAAACGACGTCGCCTACTACCACCTCGCGGCCTATAGTGAAATGGGCTATGAATCGCGTGCTTCCTTCGCTCTTTTTTGGACGGCCATTGACTATTTTTCGGCTAATAAATTGCGGTGGCTCAACCTTGGGGCTGGGGCCGGAGCCGGCACGGATTCCACTGTGGTTCAGACGGACGGATTGAGCATTTTTAAAAGCGGCTGGGCTACCGACCAACGCCCCGCGTGGTTTTGTGGCCGGGTTTTCGATCGAACATCCTACGACACGATGGTCAGCGCACGCAACCAACCGCCTACGGCCTATTTTCCCGCGTACCGCAAAGGAGAATTCGCCTGATGTCGCCGCAGCCATCGAGTTTTCCCGGTCAGAAAAATCCACCGCTGAAGGCGGCGTTGCTGTACAGCAGTCAGCACGGCAAAACCCGAAAAGTCGTCGCACAAGTGGTGAAGCAACTCTGGATCGCGCCCGATGTGTTCGACGTGGCCAACGGAGTGGATCATACGACACTCGCCGCCTGTGATCTTCTCCTGTTTTTTACGCCAACTTACGGGGATGAAGAGTTGCACGAAGACATGGAAAACTTCCTGGCAAACTTTAATGTTAATCTCAGCACCCGGTGCTTTGTAATTTGTGAACTGGGCAACTATTACGGCTATGATTTTGCGTTTGGTGCGATGCCCATTCTCCGTCGTCGCTTATTGGAACTTAATGGCACCGAGTTATGCACCCCGCTCTCGCTCGACTCTTTGCCAAAGCTAAATTGGGCGCATCTCACGCGCTGGATCGACCACGTCAATCAGGCACTTCATGAACGTTTCTGACCGCACAATCCTGGAGCAGATCGAGAGGAAAGTCGGCCGGCCCGTCCCGCATCGATGGAATGGCGAGCGTTGCGTGGAGCTGGATTTGACCGCAGAGGACAGTCTTTTCAGCGGACTCATCCGCCGCCATTCTCCGAGTGAAAAAGACGAGATCATGCAATTGATTGGCCACCTCACCGCGCTGAAGCATTTAAATCTCCGGCGCAACAAGCTCCATCAACTGCCCGCCAATTTTGAGAACTTGAGCGAGTTGGAGCAGCTCAATCTTGGTTCCAATTATCTCGGCAGCGTACCGCCGGAAATCCGCCATTTCCAACAGTTGAAATATCTTCAATTGGCCAATAACGACATCACGATTTTGCCCGAATTTATTGGCAGCTACCGCCAACTCGAGTACCTGACCCTGCATAAAAACATCAACCTAAAGTCCGTGGACGCGCTCGCACCGCTCACGAGCCTCAAATCACTCAATCTTTACTTTCTCAATCTGGTCCGGCTTCCCGCCTTTGTCTACCGCTTCAATCGGCTGGTCACCCTGACGCTTTGGAACATGCGGGATTTCACTGATGACCTCGCCACGCTGGGCAACCTGGAATATTTCTCGGTGTGCGGAACCCCGTCGTTGCGGGAGTTGCCGCCCGCGCTCACCCAATTGAAAAAGCTCCGCATGATCCGGGTCTTTCAAAACAGTCTGGACCGTCTGCCGGGAGATTTTGGGGAACTGGAAAATCTTGAACAGATTTCACTCTACCAGAATCAGCTGACCCAATTGCCGGAATCAATGGCTCGCCTGCAAAAGCTTAAAAAATTAAATCTTGGCTGGAACCGGCTGGCCAGGCTGCCGGAATTTATCGCCCGCTTGCCTGTACTCGAATGGTTGGCCGTTTTCGAAAATCCCTTGGACCCCGCCGGCGAATCCCCCCGCTTTGCCCCCACCACGACGGTGCTGCGCGAATGGCCCTTCACCACGCTGGCGGTGCCAGGCAAGTAATTGGCCGCGCTGCACCCGCAGCTAAACCACGAAGACTCACTTCACTGCGGTTCAAACTCATTTTTTTGCGCTGCGGTAGGCCCGCAATGCGCTTGTTCTAAATCGCCTGACCCGTTTAACTTGATTTCCCCGACCCCGGTTATTGCACAAACTCCCAGGCGAGAATTCCCCCAACCACCGGACCGCAGCACCCCACAGAAATAGCGCACCCCGCCTCCACGCATTCTCCACACGAACCAACTCCTTGTGCCTACCCCCTTCGAAAAACCAATTTACGTCACCCGCCCATTTCTTCCCCCACTTGAGCAATTCTCCGAAGGACTGAAGGAAATATGGGATAACGCCTGGCTCACCAATAATGGCCCGTTGGTGCAGCGTTATCAAAAAGCACTCAGCCGACATTTCGAAACCGACCATCTCTGTCTGTTTAACAACGGCACGCTGGCACTCCAAATCGCGCTCCAGGGCATGCAGATCACCGGCGAAGTAATTACCACGCCCTACACTTTCGTCGCCACGACCCACGCGCTCTATTGGAATAAAATTCGCCCCGTATTCGTGGACATCGAACCGAATCACTACACCCTTGATCCGGCGAAGGTTGAAGCTGCAATCACCCCTTGGACCACCGCGATTTTAGCCGTTCATGTCTATGGATTTCCCTGCCAGCACGCAGCGCTAGCCGACATTGCGCGCCGCCATAACTTGCATCTCATCTACGATGCCGCCCACGCCTTCGATGTGAAAGTAAACGGCGCGCCGATCGGCCAACTCGGGGATTTAAGCATGTTCAGTTTCCATTCGACGAAACTCTATCACTCCATTGAGGGAGGGATGCTTACATTCGCCGATGGCGGGCTAAAAAAGACCTTCGACTATCTGAAGAATTTTGGGTTCGCCGGCGAAGTCGAGGTAGTGATGCCAGGCACCAATGCGAAGATGAACGAGTTCCAGGCTCTCATGGGTCTACAAGTGTTGAACTACCTGCCCATGATCATCGCGAATAGACGGAAAATCTCTGAATTGTATCGTGCAACATTGGCGGCTGTGCCCGGGATTATTTTACCGCCCCCGGTCGATCCCGGCGTAGATTACAATTACGCTTACTTCCCGGTGGAAATCAATGAAACGGAATTCGGCCTGACTCGCGACGAACTGCACGAAGCCCTGAAGAAGTATAATATATTCACCCGCCGTTATTTTTATCCCCTGGTACCGGACTTCGCTTGTTACCGCAGCTTATCCCATCAAGACCCGTTGGTCGTCGCGCGATCGGCCGCCGCACGCATCCTGACATTACCGATTTATGATTCGCTCTCACTCGAGCACGTGGCGCGTATTTGCGACACCCTTGAACATATCCAACGCTCGGCAAAAACATGAAATTGGCCCCGCTGCCCGGCGGCTCCGCCCGCCGGGTGAACACGATTAACCGCGCGCTCGCGTGCCCCGGCCGCGAGCATAAATCTTCCGGCCGAAAGCAAAAACAATGAACGTATTACTCACCAGTGTCGGTCGAAGGAGCTATATGGTCCGCAATTTTCGCGACGCACTTCATGGCGCAGGAAAAGTTGTAGCAGCGAATACGTCGGCCCATTCACCAGGAATGTATGAAGCTGATGTGGCGATCGTCGTTCCACCATCACATGATCCTTCATACGCGGAGGTGATTGAGCAATTGTGCCTCAAGCATGACATTGGCATGTTGTGCTCTTTCCACGAACTGGATGTTTTTGTTTTAGCTCAGCACCGAAAACGCCTGATTGATGCGGGCGTCATTCCCGTGCTGCCGGATTTCGAATGGGCAAAGATCTGTCTGGATAAATACGAGTGCGGACTGCGCCTGCAGGAATGCGGCTGGCAAGTTCCCTGGACGGCGACGACCTTGGCCGCGACGGAGTTGGCGCTGGCCGAAGGCCGGGTTCGATTTCCGCTGGTGATCAAAGCGCGCCGTGGATTTGGATCATTGGGGTTTCATCGGTGTCGGGACCTGAATGAGCTGCGCACCCTTCATCGGCAGGCTCAAATTGAAATAGCTGGTTCACTTTTGCAGTCCTTTTCACGGCCGGCAGATGACGAGTTGGTTGTCATCCAGGAAATGCTGGTCGGCGCCGAATGCTGCGTTGATCTGGTAAACGACTTAACGGGTAACTACGCCGCGCATTTCGCGTGTGAAGTGCACACCATGCGAACCGGAGAATCCGACTGCGTCACCACGATTGATCCCGCCTTTTTAGGCGATCTCCCCGTACGGTTCAGTCAAATGACCCGGCATAGCGGGTTGTGGGGAATGGATCTGATGATGGACCACGGAATCCCAAAAATCATTGATATTAATCCACGGTTCACGGGTGACTATGCTTTCCAGCACCTCGCCGGAGCTAATATTCCCGCAGCACTGTTAGCCTGGGCGCGGGGTGAGAAACCTGCTTCGGCATGGCTACAACCGGAAGTCGGCATGCGATGCTACAAGGATTTGGCGCCCATGCCTGCCAGGTCACGAGGGATCGAGTAACCATGGTGGCAAGGGGAAGTGCGCCTCAAGATTTTCGGCAACCGGCTCGTCCGGCCCCGGCCGCGAAGCGCGACGCGCGTTTCCATTGGCCGCGCGCTTCATGGCTTGGCTGGTTCGCGGATTATCCGACTGATCGGAAGCCAGCGATTTAAGTCGAACCCCCCCAGTCATTCATGATCGACTCACGCCCAGCCTCGGCCCGATTTCTAAAAAATGTCTAATTCCGCCCTCAAACAAAAGGCCGTGTCCGCCACTTTCTGGAGCGGAATCGATACTTTTGCACGGCAAGGATTACAGTTCGTTGTGTCACTCATCCTGGCGCGGCTGCTGAGCCCGCAGGACTACGGGACCATCGGTTTGCTCGCCATTTTTGTCGGCCTGGCCGGCGTATTTGTTGATTCAGGCTTTTCCACCGCGCTGATCCAGCGCGAACACATCAGCGATATCGAACTTTCCTCGGTTTTCTATTTTAACCTCGGCGTATCCCTCGTGGCGGCGGCGCTGCTTTGTGTTTTTGCGCCCTGGATCGCCGAGTTTTATTCGATGCCCATCCTGCGAGCGGTGACCTGGGTGTTGGCCGCCAATTTGGTCATCGGATCGCTGGGCTCGATTCAGCAAGTTTTACTAACAAAGGCCCTCGATTTTCGGCGCCAGTGCATGATTTCACTTGTCGCCCAATTGGTTTCGGGCGCGGTCGCCATCCTCCTCGCGTGGCACCATTTTGCGGTGTGGAGTTTGTGCATTCAAACCCTCCTCGCGACGACCATCGGCACGCTGTTGCTGTGGGGCTCAAGTTCGTGGCGCCCTGGCCGGCGATTTTCTATCGCCGCCATTCAATCGCTCTTTCGCTTCGGGAGTTTTTTATTTTTGTCCGCGTTGCTCGACACCCTTTTTG
>JANYFP010000339.1 GCA_025362555.1 Verrucomicrobiota bacterium | reverse complement strand
TGTCCGGTGATTCCGGTGATAAAAGCGCGCGGCGTGGGCATGGTTTGGATAGCCCGTTACTTGGATCGAGGAACGCACTGAGCTCAAGCGCTTTGTTTCGTCGCCATAGTGACGCGCGGATTCGGTGAGTTGGATTATATGCCAAACGCACAATGCTTTTATCTGAAGGTCGCAGAGCACGCAGAGCATCCCCCCGGGTAGGATCATACTTCGCGGTCATAGCGAACTTGGTGTTAAGTGCAGAAGCTTGAGACGATTGGTATTACCCTAAATTTCGCAGATCGATCTCGTCACAGAGCTCACAGAGTTCGGAAGGAGTGAAGGGAGAAATACTTATTACACCAAAGGTCCAATGCTTTTACCCGAAGGTCGCAGAGCAATCTCCCCTCGCAGGATCGTACTTCGCGGTCTTGGCGAATTTGGTGTGAAGTGCAGAAGCTTGGGACGATTGGTATTACCCTAAATTCCGCAGTTGAAGGTGATGGAACGCGATTTCAGGTCGCTGGATTTGGGGGTTGAGTTGGCAAGGCGACGACGCGTTTCAACTGCGGCGCAGTTGTACTGATCCACTCGTGGAGTCTGGTATAGCCGGTGCGTAGTTGTTCGGCCCAGCCGCCGCGAATCGACACCTGAACCTCCTTCTGTCGGCCGGATTGGACCAAGCGGGCGGCGATCAGCAAAAACCATCGGCGGCCGCGTTTAGCTTCAGTGTGTTTTTGCGGCTCGATAAAGCGCACGAAGAGCACCCATAGGTTGTAGACGACCAGCAGCAGTCGCGCCGCCAGTTCACTCGTGGCCCGGGACTTGGCGCTAAACCCACCGAAGCCCCACTGGTTCTTGAGTTCGTCGAACACGTTTTCCCCATCGGCGCGCTCACGGTACATGATTTGAATCTGCCAGCAGGTGTACTCCTCCGGCAAATTTGTCACGTAGACGGCGAACTCATGTTTGTTCAGATCCCAAAACTCGCCGTTCTTTTCCGAAGGCACGCAGCCTTGCAACTGCCGGGCAAAGACGACGCGGCGTGGTCGTTTCCATCCTGTCAATTGCACCCAGCCCTCTGCCAATTGCCACGCGCCCATCGCGGTGGGCCCTTGCCACGCCTCGTCTTTCATCGCGTGCAACGCCGCTCGCACCCGACTGCTCAGTTTTAATTTAAACAAGTAGTGCGGCCGATCCGGCTGCTCCTCAGGCCAAGTCATCACGGCATCCTGACCGAAGCCTAGGTCGCCCCGATTCAACCAGACCTTTTGCTCGCCGAGCCAACGCTGCGCATCCTCCATCGCCCGGAGCCATTGCGAAGCACTCACGGTGTCGCCGCTGCGAAACCGATAGACCGGACAAAGCCGGGTGCCTGCCACCACGGCCAGCAAAGGATGAAAGCTACGCCGACCAGGCTTGGTGGGATTGTAGCCGACCTCGGCCCCTTCCTGATGCCCGTACTTCGTGAGCACCGTCGAGTCCCAATCCAAAATGATCCGCGCGGGCAACGCCCGCCATAAGGGCTGCACTTGCCTCGCAATTCACTCCGCGCCCAACACCGGATCAATCGAAGCAAAGAATCTCCTGACCGTGTCATCGCTGACCACCGACTCCAAACCAAAGAGCTCCGGAATCGCCGGATCTTCGCGCATCCGCTCAATATGAGAAAACCGCCGCCCATCCGTCAGCGCGGTCAGCATGAAAGACTGGATCACGTCGTAAACCGGGGCGGCATTTGGACTGCTCCGCTTCAGCGGACAATCCGCCGCCAAGTTTTCCACGATCCCGATATGTTTGGTGAACGCCGCCCACGGCACCAGTCCGCCGTAGGGCGTGAGTGCGTCGTCCGTCACTGATAATCGCACCCGGCCGCCGGCGGTCGGAAAGCTAAAAACACCTTCACCCAGCGGGTGAATCCCTTCAACGCCTTCAGCAGATACAATACTCATACCGACCAGCTACTTCCACTTTACCGCCCGTTTTCAACTGCGGAATTTAGGATTACACAGTAATAGTGCAGCAAAGTTTGTTGTGACTGTGCTGTAGCCGGCCTCGTTGGGGTTTGTCCGGCGGTTAGCACCCCAGGCTACAGTTGATTGGAAAACGCTCCTGATTTGCCGGGCCTGATCAATGTTCGGTCTCGATCGTGTAGCCGTGTGTGGTCAGAGTAACCGTGACGTTTCCTTGCAGGCCGCTGATGTAGGTCGGAATCTTGTGCTCGATGAAATAATTGCGGAGGCGCATGCTGCGGGGAGATTCCCACAAATGCCTGGGCGAGGGGATCAGCACGGCCTTGGCTCCGACGCGGTCGAAAAATTCATTGGGTGCGACGCCTTCCGTGCCGTGATGAGGAACTTTGAGGAGGTCGGCGCGAATATCTATGTCGCTTCGAGCGAGATATTCACCGAGCCGATGGTTCAAGTCACCCGTGAAAAGTATGCGGGTGGGGCCAAGGAAGACGCGCAGAATGATACTTGTGTCGTTCACGTCGGTTGCGCCAATCGGGGTATTGATGCCGTCGTAGGCGCAGAGGATATCGATGCCCGCGAGGCTGCCATCGGCTGTTTTTACCTCGTAGATTCGTTCGTTGGCCTTCGGCGTATGAAACGGAATATTGCGGGTGCGCAACTCGGTGAGCACCGCTTGCACGTCGTTCCAGTCGCAGCCCCACAGGATTTCACGATCAGCGACGCTTTTATCGGGAACGTTGAGGACGACCTGATCGACCGTGATGCCTGCTCTGATGATATCGAGTAACCGGCCGTAGTGATCGCGGTGGAAATGGCTAATGACCACGAGGGAGAGTCGATGAATTCCGAGGCGTTGCAGGTGGGCGACGGCGGCACCCGGGGCATCGATGGCATCGGCTGAATCAATCAAGATGTGAGCCCCGTCGGGCATTTCGAGCAGATGGCAATCCGCTTGGGCTTCGAACGGCGTAACATTGAGCATGGTCCAGCTCAGGCGCGGTTCTGCGAGTCCGCATGCGGCAGCGAAGCATACGGCAAAAATGCCTGAAAGAAGACGCTTCTTCATTGGGGTGATAGGGTATAATACCTATTCTTGTCGAATAAAGCAAATTTACTCTGGTCTAATTAGCTTTGCCGGCGAAAGAGCCTGATTGATCGCCGTGATCGCCGCAGCCGAGAAGAAGGTGATAGGATCGTTGCTACCGACTGCCGTGCGCATTTGGAGCTGCCCGCGATCAGTTTTGATTTCAGCGATTTCGCGCACCGCTTCGAGCGAATTCAAGGGTAGCTCGATTCGCGTGCGCTGTCCGGCGTCTACGATCCGAATTACGTGGATCGTTAGTTGGCCTTCATTTTCGCGTGGATCGAAGCGCAATGCTTTCAGCGATTTGTCCGCGAGAGGAAAGCGGAGCGTTTGAAGGCCCTGATGCGGCTCATAGGTGCGGCGAACGCTTTCAGTTTCGTTGAAATCGTGCCCCGTGTCCCAAAAGAGCTGGGCATTGGTCGGGCTGCTGCTGGTTAAATCAAATTCAAGACTCAGGCCTGGTGCGAGCGGTGGAGGGATGTAGCGGGCGTAATGGATGGAGTTACGAATCAAACCGCGGTTGCCGACGAAGGCGAAGAGGAGCGCGAGGCAGATCATGAAACCGAGATGCGCCAAGAAATCAGGCCAGCTAGCGGGCCGATAGAAGGTAAATAATACCGCTAGTAATAGAATCGAGAGCATCCCCGCGAGATAGCCCGTTGAAAGGAGGCAACGGAGCAAGTTGCGGTGATCTTTGCCGACCGGAATGATCGGGTAGAAGGGATCGATCCGGGCGAGGGGATTCGTCGCATTTGCCGTCGACGTCAATTTCCAGCCGTCGGCTGAGGGCGTGATCGCCGCGATTTCATTGCTAGCTTGAAATTGGTCTCGAGTGAACCGGCGGATTTCCTCTCCTCGACGATTGATGATTCGCATTTGGCGAATGGTTAGCGTGGCTCCTAGCGCGGGCGGATCGACCTGCAGAGCGACCATTGGTCCATCGGGTAGAGGAAAGGTATAAGTGTAGGTTTGTTCGGTCGGAGAGATGGGGAAACGAATTGAATTCAATTCGTTTATTCCGTGCGTCAGGTCGTAATAAATTCGAACTTCACCCGTTTTGTCTGAGGCGCAGGAGATTTCCAGGTAGTTGATATCGGTGCCGGGCTCGTTCAGCGGATACCACTCAAGTGGGACTTCCTGGGGAAGAAGGAAGCCGCCAATCGCTAAAATCAACGCGAACAGAGCACGGCCCCAAGTGGGCTGGAAAATGCTGGGGACGGTGGACGGAGGACGGTGGGCGGACATGAACGATTGACGGAAGACGGAGGTGGCGAGACGGTGGACGGTGAGGAAACCGGTGAACGGTGAGCGGTGGACTGGGGGGGGGCGTAAAGGTAGGTGGAAGACGGTAGGGGAGCAGGCGGTGAGGCGACGAATAATCGTCGGCGGCTATTTGGACCAATCGCCGGATTTTAGCATGCTGCCGAGTCGCCGGCCAACGAGCTTCGCGGAATCCCACAATACATCAAATGACTTTGCGTCGAGGTAGCCATAAGTCTTGGCTCGCAGTAACCAATGGAGTGTCTCCTGCAATTCGGCATCGGCATCCGTGAGCTTACTCGTGAAATGCGCAGGATACCTACGCTTCGCCCAAGCTTCCGCGATATTGGCACCGACAGATCTGGAGGAGCGACGGATCTGATCGGTCAGTGCATACATCTCCTCTTTTGGCCATGACTGGGTGTGTTTGAAAATGGCAAAATCGAGCGCACAGGCTTCCTGATAGGTGTCTAGCTCTAAGAAACTCTCCACGTTGCGGTCCATGTGCGATGGTGGTCATAACGATTGCCTTTTAGCAAGGATCGGTCGCCCGGCCTTTCGTTCGCTTTTGAACTCTGCCGATTGAGCATTGATCAACCGTTTACTGTTCCCCGTCTTCTCTCCAGCGGACAAGGCATTCACTGTTACCGTTACCTTCGATACCGTTAGACCGCCTACCGCCCACCGATCAACGTCCTCCGGTTCCCTCTCACCGGCCACCGTCTACCGACTCGACCGTCCCAAGCCTAGCAGGCTGAGTCCCACGCCTGCAGCCAATCCAACGCCCAAGCCGGCAATTCCAGCCATCGCCAGTCCACGATAGAAACTATCGGTGTGGGTTTGCATGCTGATGCGGACGGCATCGCCGAATTGCTGATGCTGGTAGTCCTCATAGGTGAGCTGGATGTCTTTAATGAGGCGTTCATAGACTTCCTTCAGGCTTTCAAGAGATTTTTGGAATTGAGCGAGCGCCTCCGTCTTTTGGCTCATGTCGCTTTTGATGAACGTCTGCATATTATTTCTCTGATCCTGCAAAACAGCTCTTTCCGATTGGATGCGGCGGGTCTTCAAACTGGCGTCCAGCGATTTTCGAACGAGAAAATTATTCGCATCGTTCGCCAAGAGGGAATCGACCAAGCCTTGATCGACGACCGGCGAATCGGATCGTTGCTGCCCCGCCTGGGATTTCACGCCGAGGACATAGTTCTGCATCCGTTCCTGGGTCTGTTTCAAGAGGGCTTGCACGACCTTTTCTTCTTCGGCGGCTTTGCTTTCCTCATCGCCCAAGGTTTTAAGGTAATAATCCATTTTCAGCAGTGCCACTTGCCGGTCTTTTGATAACCCGTTTTGTCGAATTAGCCCGAGGGTTTCATTCAGACGGATCTGAATAAAAAGCTGATTTTGTTTGAGGAGGTCGCTGAACGAGAGATTGCTGCGAGGAGAGCGATAGGCTCGGCCAGATTCAGACATCAATGTTAGGAACGTGGTGATATTCTGGCTCTCCTGATTGAGCACCAATTCATAGTCGAAATAGTCGGCGCCATTCAGTGATTCAAATGCTTTGCCGAAATTGAGTGGGAGCGCGACGTAGGTGCGGGTGAATTTCTCCTGATATACACTGACGATTTCACTCAGCAGCAGTTCGCGTTGACGTGAGCTAAGTGGAAACTTGCGCGGGAGTGATAGCGAAAGGGTGTACTCGTCCGGAACATAAAGCCGAGGTGTCTGGCCACTGGCCCTGAGTTTGTCGCGTTCCTTAATGACACTATCCGGGATAATACCTTCGATGCTCATGGCAGCGCGGACTTTGCTTTGCACCTCTTGGGTCGTGTCAAGTCCCTGTCGCTTGAGCGCTTCGGCGACGACTTCAGGTGAGCGTAGGTCATCCGGTTGAAACTTGGATTTGTCCGGGTATTCACCTTTTTCAAAACCGGTGAAACTGAAAACCAGGCGGGTGGACGTGGTCACGTTCAAGAATGAACCGACCGCAAAGTAAGCGATGGCGGCGACGGCTAAGCCGAGAGCCGCCAGGCCGGCAATGAGTGGAAGGCCGCGTTTGAGCCGTTTGAAGAGCTCCCCGAAATCAATGCTGTCGTCTTCGTTGTAGGGCTGAGCTGGGGCGTTCTCGTTCATAGGTAATTTATCCGGGGAAGGGGTGTTCATTGGCTGAAGTTGATCTGCGAAGAAACGACAACCACGCAGTGATAGACACTAATCCTATTTCATGTTCAATCACGGACTGTATAGGCTGTTCAAGGCATTCCTAGTGCGGCAGGGCCAGTGTTTGCGTGCGAGCCGGCAAGCGTGTGTCCGCAAATCATAGCCGCAGGTGCTCACGCTTAATTGTTTGGCGGGTGTACTCAGTTGTCACAGCGCAGAATACGGTAGCCCGAACTAATTGCTGCGATCCCCCAAGGTTTCAGTAAAACTGCATGAAGGAAGCTATGGCGATGCATTCGTCAGTGTGCTCGAACTCTCAATAAATTCTCAGCTCCTAACTGACATCGTTCCACTTACGTGCAGCCCGCAGTATTTCCCGAAGGGGGAAGGCTGGCTTGATCGTGATTTAAGGGCATTGGGGGCGTGCTGAACGACTGGACTGCTTCGGCCAAGGCGGCGCGGGCAGAGTGCACAAGTTGAGCCTGATATTCTGGGACCAGGTGACGAATGGCTAGTTTCACTTGCGTCGCATCCCCAGTGGCCGCCGCCGCTTTTACGGATTCTAAGCCAGCCTGCAATATTCCCAAAGGCTGCGCGACACCGACGAACCGCATGATTTTGGCATGGGAGGTGGGCGTCATATTTTCTGTGTTGTGATTTAATTCTTCGTAGAGCTTTTCACCAGGGCGCAGGCCGGTGAATTTGATTTCGATATCAATGTCAGGTTCGAGTCCGCTGAGTTCGATCAGTTGACGTGCCAGGTCGACGATTTTCATGGGCTGCCCCATGTCCAAGACAAAAATCTCTCCGCTTTCGCCAAGCGTCGCGCTTTGTAGTACGAGGCCGACGGCCTCGTTCACCGTCATGAAATAGCGCGTTATTTCAGGATGGGTGATGGTGACGGGGCCACCGTCGGCGATTTGCTTTTTGAAAGTAGGGATGACGCTGCCAGATGAGCCGAGTACGTTGCCGAAGCGCACGGCCATGAACTTGGTTGCCCCATTACAGGTAGTTTGCAGTGCTTGGAGATAAAGTTCAGCGAGTCGCTTCGTTGCACCCATCACATTGGTGGGATTGATCGCCTTGTCGGTCGAGATCATCACGAAACGCTCGAC
>JANYFP010000325.1 GCA_025362555.1 Verrucomicrobiota bacterium | reverse complement strand
GTTCCCCATGCCGCTGGTGATGGAGTCGCCAAAGAATTCAATCCGGCGTTTTGGCCGCTTCGGTGGCGTGAGCAACTTGGCGCCGTCAGCAAGTAGTACGCCTTTGATGGTCGTCGCTCCTTCTCCGCCTTCGGTGCGTTTGGTGAAAAGAAAATTATGGGAACCGGGACTGAGTTTGTCGGTGACGACGTACGTGCTTTCACCCTTGGTGCAGGAGAGAATCGCAGGATGGGAAAGGTCACCGTCAATGAAGACATTGAAAAAGTTTTTTCCGTTTTCATCGTTTAGAACAAAGGCGAGGGAGGCGCCGGTGAAGTTTGCCGTGATGCTCGTGCCCGGCCAGGAAATCTGCGGCGCGACCGGCGAGGTGAAATCAATGCGTCCGGTGTATTGAAGCAATTTGTGATCGGGGGAGATCGTTGTGCTCGCCACGGCGATAACACTCAGGGTCTGGGCGACGAGTAGTGCGAGGAGTTGCCATGCGATGCGCCGAATGCTCGAAGAGGGGAATTTCGTCATAGAGGTGAACAGTTGGATCAAGAATGGTTGTGTGGACAAAGCTAAAATGGGGATCACGACGGCTGAGAACAGTGTTTTGGGGTAGGGGCGATTGCCCCAATCGCCTTGGGTGCGTCGAGGGCGATCGCCCCTACCACGCACCAGACGTATTTTTGGTTACTTGGTCATCCCGAAACACCTTGTCTGTCTGCGTCGCCAAGGTAGATTCCGATTATGGCGAAATCCTCTCGTAAGGAAATCAGTTCTTCTGCTTTTCCCTTTGTCCGTCAATTCACGGCCCCGCCGTTTTTCATGGGGTTGGAAGATGCCAAATTGCGCGCACAGTTGCTTGTCGACGCGGTGACGCACAGCCGGGCGAGGGTGGCGGAAGCCCAGTCCGAATCGCAGCCGGTCAAAAAAGCCGTGGCTAAGAAGAAAACGGTTAAGTCGAAAGCAGTGAAAAAGAAATCCGCAAAGAAAGCGGTGAAGGTGAAGCAACCGTCGGCGGCGGGAAAGCGCTCGAAAAAACGCGGTTGAAGAGTGGACGTATGATTGGCTGTCCGGATTCCGAGTAGGCCAGCGTGCTTGCCCGCGCTTCGGATCATACCGCGCGAGCAAGTTCGCTGCCTACGACTGAACTGCGCCGGAGCAATCGAATTTGTTCGGTTTGATCGGATGTAGCGGCAGGCGTCCCTGCCTGCCGGTCCGGACCGAACGCGGCGTTATAGATGTTGCCTGGTAAAATCCACAGGCACGGAGGCCTGTGGCTACGTCAGATCAGCTAATCGTGTCATCTACTGAATCGTGTGCTCTTTCATCCTCATGTTTCCCTTAATGACGCGATTTGGCATTAATCCATTTGTCCTCTTGGATGGATTCGTTCACATCCAAGCTGCGAATATGAAGATTTATTTCATGGGCATATGCGGAACTGCAATGGGCAATGCGGCGCTATTGGCGCGCGCCGCTGGACACGCCGTGCTGGGTGCTGACACCGGGGTCTATCCACCCATGAGCACAGTGCTCGCCGACGCGGGCATTACGCTGCACGAGGGCTACGATCCAGTTCGACTGCAATCGCTCAAACCCGACCTGGTCGTGATCGGCAACGCGATGTCGCGCGGCAATCCGGAAATTGAGTGGCTCCTCGATACGCGCGCGATTGCGTTCACTTCAGTCCCGGCGCTGCTCGCTGATTTCGTGCTCAAAGGCCGCAAGAATATCGTGATCGCCGGCACTCACGGCAAGACGACGACGACGGCGCTCACGGCATTTTTGTTGCGAGAAAATGGCCGCGATCCGGGCTTCCTAATCGGGGGAGTGCCGCAAGATCCGCCGGTGGGAAATCATTTGGGATCGGCGACCGATCCGTTTGTCATCGAGGGTGACGAGTACGACAGCGCGTTCTTCGACAAGCGCAGCAAGTTCATTCATTATGCTCCGCATATCGCGGTGTTGAACAATCTTGAATTCGATCACGCGGATATTTTTCGTGATCTCGCGGATGTGCAACGGACGTTTTTGCACCTGACTCGGATTGTGCCTCGCAAAGGTTGGATTGTGTTAAACGGCGACGATGAGAATTTGCGGGCGCTTGGACCGCTGGAGTGGACGAATGTCGTGCGCGTCGGCACGAGTGTCGGCAGCGATTTGCGCATCGTGGATTTCACGGAAAATGCCGCCGGCGTGAGTTTCGGACTGATCTGGCTTGGCCGTCCGTGGTGCACGGTGAAATGGAATCAGGCGGGGTTGTTTAATGTGCGCAATGCCGCGATGGCGGCACTCGCGGCGGGCCTCGCGCTGAATCCGAATGATCCGACGGAGATTAAACTCGCGGCGCTGTCGCGGTTCCGCGGAGTGAAGCGTCGGCAGGAGCTTTTGATCGACACCGTGCCGCTGCGCGTGATTGAGGATTTTGGGCATCATCCTACGGCGCTCGCTGAGACCTTGCGCTCGTTGCGCAATCGCTATCCGGCCGCTCACTTGACCGCGGTGTTCGAACCGCGCAGCAACACGGCCCGGACGAAAGTTCTGCAATCCGCGTTCACGCGTTCACTGGCGATGGCGGACGAAGTTTATATCGGAGCGGTGAGCCGGGCGGGAAAATTGAAGGAAGAAGACCGCTTCGACGTGGAGGCCGTGTTGCAGCACCTGGCCGCGCAGGGGATTCACGCTTTCACGGCGTCGACGAATGCCGAGTTACTGACGAAGTTGATTGCGGGTTCGTTGCTTTCGCGGAGTGAATCGCAGGTCGTGGTGTTTTTCACCAACGGTTCGTTCGATGGCATCATCGCCGAATACGTGGAAGCGGCGAGAGGGTAGGGCGCGAGTGGGGATTTTGCCGTTGATCTGAACGGCGGCGCGTCTCGCGGCTTTTATTCTCAACGGGCGCAATCCCCCGAAACATCTCGCGGACCGTGCGTAAAGTCGAACTGCTCCGGTTTTGTCCGGTGTGGGCGGGGTGACGGTCCTTATACCACTGGCTATTGAAAGTTAGACTTTAGGTAGGGGCCGTTGCCCTCAACGGCCCTCGGGGTGCGCAGGGCGATTGAGGGCAATCGCACTGCTCCATGGTCCAGCAAAAGTCTAAATCTTATGAGCCGTCGGTATTACTTCAATCCTCGAGCATCGAGCGAACCGGGAGGCAACAGTGGCGTGATGGTCTGCACGAATTCTGCGATGACGTAGGGTTTGGGCACGACGCCGAGAAATCCATAGGCGCGGTAATTAGCCATGACGGGATCGTTGGAATAGCCGCTCGACACGATGGCTTTTACGTCAGGATCCAGTTGCCGCAGTTTCTCCATGGCTTCGGCTCCGCCCATGCCTCCCGGAATGGTGAGATCGAGCATGACCACATCGTAAGGCTGTCCGTCGGTTCGGGCTGCCGCATATTCACGCAGGACAGCAGTGCCATCGGCCACCGCCGTGTGGTTGAGTCCCATCCGCTTGAATATTGCTCCGCCTAAATTACGGATCGCCGCTTCATCATCCATGAGCAACACGCGGGGCACTCTGCTGGTGGGCGTTTTTTCAGCGGCCACCGTGGCGACCGCGCCGGACTTCGCCGCGACCATTGTCGTGACCGCCGGGAGCCAAAGGGTGAACGTCGTGCCTTCACCGAGCTTGGACTTCACCTCGATGTGTCCTTGGTGTTTTACGACGATGGAATAGACGCTCGCGAGCCCGAGCCCGCTGCCTTTTTCCTTGGTCGTGAAGTACGGATCAAAAATGCGTTGGAGAAGTTCCGGTGCGATCCCGGTTCCAGAGTCGGTGATCGTCAGTCGCAGGTAGCGCCCCGGGATCGGCGCGGTACGCGTATCGGCGGTGACCGCGTCGTTTTGCATCGCGATGCGAATCACGCCGCCGGCCGGCATCGCATGCACGGCGTTGATGATCAAATTGTGGATGGCTTGGCCGATCTGTCCCTTGTCGACTTCGGCGGGCCAGATATCAGTGGCGAAATCGAAATCGCAACGCACCTTCGAGCCATGCAAGGCGAACTGCGTCGCTTCTCGCACCACTGCGGGTAGAATGGTCATGGCCCGCACGGGTTCTCCGCCTTTGGCAAAGGTGATCAACTGCTGGGTCAGGTCGCGGGCCCGCACGGCAGCGCGTTCGCTTTCCTCAAGGCATTGCACGGTTTCAGGTTCGATGTGCGCATCAAGTTTTGCGAGCGAGAGGTTGCCCATCACGACGGTCAGCAAATTATTGAAATCATGGGCAATGCCGCCGGCGAGGACTCCGAGTGACTCCAGTTTCGACGCGCGCGCCAGTGCCACTTCGAGCCGAGCCGCCTTTTCGCTTTCCACTTGGGCGTGAATCAGTCCGGTTTGTTGGCGAACACGCCGGCGCAAGGCTACGACCCAACCAAACCCGAGTAAAATCCCGACAGCCAGAACGCCGGTGGCAGACATGGCGCGTCCGACGGTCCACCACGGGGCGCGGGTGATCACTTTTACGTCCAGCGGCGAGCGTAATTGGAACTGCAGGTCGTGCGGTTGTTTGTATTCGTCGAACTCGACCTGATAGACGCCGGTCAGTGCCAGGCGGCTGCCGGTTGCCCAGTTTCCGACGACGCCAGTTTCTGTTTTGTCGAGAAGCGCCGCGAAAATCACGTTGCCGGTTTGCATGACCAATTCCACGTGTTTTTCGCGCGCATTTACGTCGAGCAGCATGGCTTCGATGCGAACCAAATGGTTATCCAAATTGACATCGATTTTTTCCAACGAGTTCACTTCCAATGGGGCGGGTTCCGCGCCGGAACCGAGCCGGCGGTAAACGGCCTCGCGCAACACGGTGCGACCGTTTTCCCGTCCGGGGAAACCGACCGCTTCGATGCGATCACCCGGCACGATGGGCGTCGTGTCATGGCTTAACACGAGCAAGCTTTCCGCTCCGTCTTGGATGAGCAGGCGCAGGCCGGGGGCGCGGTAAACGACAACACCGGCGACGCGGACCCGCCGGTTGGCGGATTGCAGTGAACTGAATTGCCGCAGACTCGTGATTGATTGGGCCGTCACGGTGAATGGGTCGACGGGCTCGGCTTCCTCGATCTCAATGAATTGATCGGAATTCACCCACAGGCGGATGCCGGTGAGTTGTCGTTTCTCGTTGGTGAGGGCCGTGCAGACGCCGCGGATACGAATGACGGAATGACGGAATTTCCTGAGTCGTTCGTTCCACGGCATCAGGGCTTCGAATTCACCGCCGGAGGTCAGTACCATCAATTTGGCCCATGGTCCCTCGCGGGTGACATCCCGCACGTAGCCACTCAGGACAATCCACTGTCCTTCTTCGACGCCGGTGAGAGCCTGCTCCATGGTTACCTGTTTAGCTTCGGGCAGGTCCATTCGTGCGGAGACATTGACGATTGATGCGAGCACGACCGGGGAGAATTTACCTGAAGCGGAAACGCCGGTGATCGTCACTTTGGCTCCGCGGCCGACGTTCAGATTTTTCTGCGCGGGTTGGAAAATACATACCCCGCCGCTGGTATCGCGGATAAAGAAAAAATCCGCCGCAGCATTTGCCCAGGTGACAATTCCGCTCAATTGCACGGGGTGGCTGCGGGCTGCGTCATCGGGTGAGAGTTCGCGCAATTGCTCGGCGAGGCGCAGGGTTGGTTTCGCCGTCGTGGGGGTGGGGGCGTGCGCCAGTTTTTCCGTGGGGCGGTACAGGCTGTCGCGCAGTTGCCAGTCCGTACCTTTTAACTGGGGAAATCCAATGGCCTCCACCTGCTCACCCAGTTGCATCGCGTGAGTTTGCGGTGTCAGGAGAATCATTTGTCCGGTTTCATCGCGGATCGTCAGCGATTTACCGGGTTGCTGCGTGCGTACGGCACCGACCACCCTCACCAATTTATCCGGCGCAGCGGCGGCGAGATTTTCAATCGTGGTGAAAGGGAGGTCGAATTGTTTGTCTTGGGCGAGGGAGCCTTTGATCGCAACCTCCTGCGCGCTTTGCACCCATAGTTCGATTTTTGGGAGCACGGTGGAAGGATCATAGGTCGCCGAGTAGACGCCTTTGGCCTGAATAAAAGTGCCCTCCAGTAGTGGTGCCGGAGTGGTCTCGGGATGCAACAGTTGCACCGTGACGGCCCGTCCTTCAGTGACGAGATCGAGGACAATATGCTGAGCATTCACCTGAGTCTGCCGATCCACGTAGCCTTCCACCGTGGTCAGGTGCGCGTTGAAGTGCGCGGTGTTGCCGATCTGCCCGCTGGTGGGCAATACTTCCACCGGCACCGACTCCGCGACGAGCGTGATTCGCGCTTCTTCGATTTTCATTTCTTTCGCCGGTGTCACCCAGCCATCGATCAAAATGCGCTGACCCGGTTTAATCGACGCGTTCGGCAGGTCGAACGACAGATAGCCATCGACGCCGGCGCAACGCCCCCAGACGTTTTTCCAAAGCGGATCGAAATAATAGACGACAAAATCGAATCGTACCCGGTGTGGTTCATTTTTTTCAGATTCCGGTAATTGCCAGATGCCATCAAAGGTCGTGATCAGAGATTGCGCGCGGCGGTAGAGGCTCTGCTCCAAAGTCCATGCGTTGCCTTGCGGCGTCGGATGCCCGATGATTTCCACCGGGTCATTCACTGCCATCGGCTGCGTCTGCGCCGATTGGATCGTGAGCCGCCCGGTTTCGTCATGAATGGTCAGGGATTTGCCGGGTTCTTGGGCCAGGACTTCACCGACGACGTGCACGAACTGGCTGGGCGCGGTGTTTGCCAACTGGCTGATCGGAGTGGTCGGCAGACTGTAACGGTCATCGCGGGCGAGTTGGCCGAGGATGGTGATGGATTGAATTGCCGGCACCCAGATTTCCAACTTGGGCGACGTCCAGGTCGGCTCGTTCCGGGCGAAATACAGGCCTTCGGCCCGGATGAATGAGCCTTTCATGGGTGGAATCATCTCGCCGTTATGGACGAGAAATTGCACGAGCATCGACTGTCCTTCGACGATGAGAGTGAGTTCCTGATGGTTGGCGTCGCGCGCCGATTGTCGGTCGACATAACCTTCGACGCTGACCAGCCGCTTATTAAATCGCTGGGTGTTCCCCACGTCGTTCCGTGTCGCGAGCACTTCCACCGGCACCGATTCCGCGAGGATCGTGACCCTGGGCTCATCAACGATCATGCCCCGTTCCGGCAGGATCAGTCCTTCGACCAGAATTTTTTGTCGTGGTTTGATGGGAAACGGGTTTGAGCCCACCGACAGGTAACTGTCGGCTTCTCCGCAGCGGCCCCACAGTGCTTTCCAAAGCGGATCGTAATAGTAGACGACGTATTGCATGCGCAGCCGGTGCCACTGTTTTGTTTCGGCTTCGGTCATGCCCCAAATCTGCTCGAACGAAGTGACGATCGTCGGCGCGATCACGCGCGGTGCCGATTCGTTTTCTCCTGCGGCCAAGGACGAACCGAGCAACTGAATCATTCCCGCAAAAAATAAAAATATCCATCGAACTCGGCGGAGTGACGGCAGGCGGCAGGGGAAGGGAGAAAACATTAGGCCCGGGATATGCTAAACGTGGATCGAATGTTTTATTAGATCGATTGTGACGCCAGTCTGCACGCAGAAAGCTGCGGATTTGCGATATCTTGCCGGGTAGTGGCGGCGGTGCAGTTTCCAATTCGATCCGGGCGCGGCGAAACGGCACGGGCGGGGGCCGCAAGCTCAACCCAATCGGATCGCCCGCGTCAGCTTGCCAAGGCTGGTGCGGGGGTGTTGCCCAGAATGAAGTTCAAGACATCGGCTGCGTGGTAGGAGGTTTTTCCGCCCGTTAAAAATCGCCGCAAATCCTGGACGTCTTCGCCGGCGGTGACGATGGGTGGCTCAGTTTCGCCGCCGGCGATTGATTGGCCTAAACCGATCGCAGCCATGAGGCCGTTGCAGAGACATTTTCGGCCCACTGATTCCGCTAGTTCGCCGCCTTTGCGCAGAAAATCCGCGAGGGGTTCAGCGGGGCAGCGGAAGCCGACTGTGCCGTCGGGTTTTTCGTAAGATTGGCGAAGGTAACCCAGATCGCAGGTGCGCGTGCGATGTTCGTAAATCTCCGGGACGGAAACGGTGCCCGGGAGATCAATGACTTTAAACGGCATGCCGGTCGGGGAGGCCCGCGGGTCGGTGCGCAATTCGACGGTGCCAGCGGCGCTTCGGAGCAGAGCCGCTTCCTTAATTTCCGGTTTCAGGCCGGATTCATCGCAGAACGCGAAAGCCGTGCCGATTTGCACGCCGGTGGCACCGAGCGCCAGCGCCTCGCGCAATCGATTGGGATCGGCGTATGATCCCGCCAGCCAAAACGGCAGGCCGAGTGCGCGGATCGCAGTGAGATCGGCGATGTCGCGCGGGCCGTAGATGGGTTCACCGCGCTCGTTGAATTGCGGGACGCCACGGGGCGGGGCGTTGTGTCCGCCGGCGGAGAGACCTTCGACCACGAGTCCGTCGACGCGGCCGCTCGCTTTGCGCGCCATGGTCGCGGCGAGCGCAGACGAGGAAACGATGGCGAGAAATTTCGGCCGCCGTAAAGTGGGGACGGGGATGCTGGTGAATTGCGCGGGATCGAGTGAAATGCGGTGCTCGTTTCCTGTCGTTTCCCCTTCCACGTGGATGCGCATTTCCACTTTTTGCCCGAGGGCAAGCTGGTCTAAAATGCCTGGAATCGCGCGGGGAATGCCTGCGCCCATCAGGACGTAATCCACGCCGGCAAGCATGGCGCCGTAAAGTGAGGCGAGGGTGGGAAGTTGGATTTTTTCCAGCAGGTTAATGCCAACTACACCGGGATGACCTTCCTTGGCGAGCCAGACTTCCATGAAATTTCCGACGATGGCGAGCGCCAGAAGATCGGCCGGAGGCGAAACGGAATAGAGCTGCGTGAGACGATACGGCTGGGCCGGGGCGCGGCCGCCTTCGATAAAATAACGCGCTTCGATGTTGCGCGCGACTTCCTTCAGCGGGCAGTGCGCGAGCGCGCGGCGGACGTTGCCGCCGACATCACCGTCCTGCAAACGGCGCACCAAAACGGCTGCCAGTGCGGTGCCAGAGACCACCCCGAGATGTCCACGGGAGGAAACCGCTCGGGCCAGTCGCCAATTGGAAACACCGACCCCCATGCCGCCTTGAATGATCACGGGGAGGGTCGGGGGGCTGTCAGGAAGATTGTTCATGGGAGAGAGGGTTGGTGTTCTGCTTACACTTTCGAAGGCGGCGTCGCCTGGGTGATGAGAAGGGTCAGGTCATCGACGGCGCGAACTGCGTGCGGCAATTTCGGTGGCAGATGCAGCAAGTCGCCCGCTTTCAGGTGGCGTGATTCGCCGTGCAACGTGAAGTCGCAACTCCCGGCCAGCACCTGCACGAGTGCGCGGGCGGGCGTGGTGTGCTCCGATAATTCCTGACCGGCGGCGAAATAAAAGAGCGTCACGCGCAAGCCGGGTGCGGTGAGCACGGCCTGGCTCACGATGCCGTGAGCGACGTTTTGAGGTGGAGCCAACAGCGGACAAACACCGGCTTGGTCAGGGGGAAGAAGGGCAGTGGAGGCCATGAAAAAGAGTGAAATAGAAAAATGATTTTTGCGCGGGGAAGAATCGCCGGGACTTATTTATTCCTTCCAGAAATTGACGGCCCAAGTTCCGTCATGGCGGTGTTCAAGGGTAGAATGGAATCCCTCACTTTTAAGGAGTTCGATCAATGGCGCGGGCATGAAAGGAGCGAGAATGGTCACGCCCTGACCGGCTGTCAGTGCATCCACCCGAGAGCGAATGAGGGGCAAAGGTTCTTCCCCGCGGGCGAGGTGGGGACGGACATCGAAAGTCTTGAAGGCAGTGGGTTTCATGATCGCGTGGGAAGGAGGGAGTTTAGACGGTTTGGAGCAACGGCGCTACGTGCGGATTGTTCGGGATGGTGTGGATATTGTTATTCCTCTTTGGCTGAATGATACGCCGGTCTGGCCGGCCCGCCATGACTTGAGTCAAGCAATCGTCGCGGAGATACGCGGGGGGATCGTTGGTGCCCGTTTGCTTTCCACCCGGCTTGGCAATATATGCGCAGTTTATGCTCAATGGATGTAATAACTCGAAGCCAGTCGCGGCCGGTGAGTAGAGTCGAACGGCTTCTGCTTGCGGAATTGATCGGCTTAAGTTTCCTTTGCTGAGCAGGATCAAGCGGAAATTAATTATCATGAAAAATCAAAACCACGCTCCGGCCCAGTCGCCAGAAGAACTGCTGAACGATCTCCGCACGCTCGTGGCGGAAGCGGAAAAAATGATAGAGTCTTCCGTCAACGAACACTCCGAGGAGGCACTTGAAGCCGTGCGCTTGCGCGTTGAAGCTGCGCAGGAACGTTTCACGGCGCTCTATGATGGCACGAAAAAGAAGATCGCTGACGGGGCGCGGGCCACCGATGAGGCCATTCGCGCCAATCCCTATCAGTCATTGGCGATTGCCGTCGGAGTTGGCGTGCTGGTCGGATTACTCTTGGGACGGCGTTCAAAGTAACCCGGCCTCCCATGAATTCTCCTGATTCGCCTCCCGGGTTTCTCGGTTCTTTTCGTGCCTTGGGCGACGCCCTGATTGCCAGCGTCCAGGACCGCATTGAATTGGTGTCGCTTGAGCTGCAGGAAGAGAAAATTCGCCTGATCCAAATTATAATCTGGATTACCGCGCTCCTCTTTTGCTGCGCCATGGCATTCACTTTTGTGAGTTTCACCTTTGTTTATATGTTTTGGGAAAGCGCGCGGCTCACTGTGCTCGGTGGACTGGCGTTTTTTTATACCAGTGCGGCGGTGGTGATCGGCATCGCGTTCCGGCGCTACCTCGCCCGGCAACCACGCCCGTTCGCGTCGACGATTGATGAACTGAAACAAGACCGCGCATGTATCCCCAAGGAGAATTAACCGAGCTGGCGCGGAGGAAGGAGACCGTGCGACGGCGCATTGCCGATCATCGTGAACAATGTGCCGAGGCTGCGGCGGTTGCAGGCCGACCGCTGCGCTGGATCGACACGGCGCTCGATCTTTGGCGGCAGTTCGGGCCGCTCGCCCAATTGGCCGCAGTACCCTTGGGGGCGGCCGCTTTTAAAGGGCGCTCGTCCGGCTCATCGATTTTTCGCACTGTGCTGCGCTGGGCGCCGTCGGTGATTGGAGCCTTCAGTGCGTTCCGCCAGGCGAAGCAGAAATAAAACCTGTCGTGCTGCGGGTGGATTATCCGGTGGAAGCGGTTCACTGGATCGAGTGGTGACGGCGGCAAGAGAGTGCTCAAGCCTGCGCGAGAGTCGCGTGGCTTGCCAGTGCTGACCGGCGCGTGGCCATTTTAATCCTGCGTCTCGGGTTTGGGCGTGCGATTTTTGATCTTGAGAGTTGCGGCGATAAAGACGGAGCTGCGAACCTTCACTGGTTTACTATGGATCACATTACCGCGGGCGAATACTGGAATAAGAATGCCGAGGCTTGGACCAAGCTGGCCCGCGCCGGCTATGATGTTTATCGTGACCACCTCAACACGCCCGGATTTCTCGCGATGTTGCCGCCGGTGGTCGGCTTGTACGGCCTCGATATTGGCTGTGGCGAAGGGCACAACACGCGAAAAGTTGCCGCGCTGGGTGCGAGTATGGCGGCCATCGATATCGCCGAAGTTTTTATCCGGCACGCGCGATCCGAGGAAACGCGGGTGCCACTCGGAATCATTTATCAACAGGCGAGCGCGGTGGAGTTGCCGTTTGCGGAAGGGGAGTTTGATTTCGCCACCGCCTTTATGAGCGTGATGGATATTCCGGAAACGGAGCGCGTGCTGGCCGAGGCTTTTCGCATTTTGAAGCCGAACGGATTTCTTCAGTTCTCGCTCTTGCATCCCTGTTTCAATCCCCCGCATCGCCGTGCCTGCCGCGATGAGGATAATGTCGCTTACGCCATCGAGGTGGGTGACTACTTTATCGATGCGAAGGGCCGCATTGACGAATGGACTTTCGGCGTGGCGCCGTTGTCGGTGCGTGAGCGCATACCCAAGTTTAAGGTGCCGCGTTTTCACCGGCCGATCAGCCAGTGGTTCAATCTTCTCATTGCTGCCGGGTTTTTGGTGGAGCGCGTCGAGGAGCCGATGCCAAGTGATGAGGTGGTGCGCGCGTGGCCGGTGCTGCAAGAGGCGCAGGTGGCCGCCAATTTCCTGCATGTCCGCGTGAGAAAGCCCGGAGCGAAATAAGCACGATTCACTCTGAATTTAAAACAACCCCGGGTCAGCGCCCCCGGCTACAATTCAATCGAAAGATCTCCAACTTGCTTATGCCCATTCAAGCGAAATACGTGCATACGAATCTGACCGCGCGCGATTGGCGGCGGCTCGTGCGATTTTATAGCGAGGTCTTTGGCTGCGTGCCGAAGCCGCCGGAGCGCGATCTTTCCGGCGAATGGTTGGATCACCTGACTCATCTCTCTCAGGCCCACCTTACCGGAATGCATGTGACGTTACCCGGCTACGGCCCTGATGCGCCGACGTTAGAAATCTTTGGTTACGACCGAATGATTGAAGGTGCGCGGCCAGTCGTGAATGAACCGGGCTTCGGCCACTTGGCGTTTCTCGTCACCGACGTACCGGCGGCGCTTGCCGCAGTCGTTGCCGCAGGAGGAGGTACTGTGGGTGAAGTGACGACGACCAAAGTCGAGGGTGTCGGCACATTGCGGGTCGTGTATGCCCGAGATCCGGAAGGCAATATTCTAGAATTGCAGAATTGGAGCTGAGGCGGGACGCGCGGGTAACAATGGAACTGTAGCCGGGGGCGCTGACCTGGTGTTTGCGCGGCTAGAGCTTATTAAATAATAATGCGGCTAATTTTATGTAGGGTCGCTGCTTGTGGCGGCCTTGCTGGGGAGCTTGCGTCTGGGTTCGTACGTCCAGGCCATCGCAAGCAACGGCCCTGCATCGAAACGTAGCGGCCATGGTTCGATTGAAAACGTGCCTGCTCACAGACCGGGGTCAACGCCCCCGCCTACAACCGGAAAATCCGGCCGTCGTTTTCGGGAAAATGCGCTGTGCTTGATTCGCCTTCCACTTACTTCAGCGGCAGCCGCACCGAGGAACTATTGCCGGCTTGATCGTAGAGCACTACTTCAACTGAGGTTGCACCGGCGGCGCGCGCTTCGGGGATTTCGGCGACAAAAATTTCCTGCCGGCCATCGAGAATTCCATCCGCGGGATGCATGACGGTTTCGCGCACGCCGTTGTTCAGAATAAATTCCGCGCCTTCCAACAGGGAAAACGCATCGCGTCCGTCGACGGTGATGAGCAACTTGCCGTCCATGCGCTGCACTTGGCTTGCGGTGATCACGGGCGGCGTCCGATCAACCAACAAATTATCCGTTTCAAAGGTGTAGCTCAGCCGGTTTTTGGTCGGACGCGGCGCTTGTTCCGACGCGGTCAGACGCGTGAGGTAGAGTCCTTCCGCCAGACTGCCGGTTTCGAATTGCACGTAGTTGTCGGTCGTGTTGACCGCCAGATCGGTCCAGGTTTCGGAGTTTTCCGGGCGGATCGAAAAGGTGTAAGCAAGAGTGTCGCCGTCGGCATCGTTGACGGTCCAGTAGATGAGTTGCGCGCCGGTTTGCGGAATCACCTGGCTGCTCAGAATCGAGCTCTTGTGTTTTTCGGGGCTGTCGTCCCGGGCACCAGGGGACAGGAGCTGGCTGAGTGTGCCTGTGACGCTTGGGGGTTGTTCCACGGCCGGAATAATTCCGAGGTTCGGAGCGAAGATCCGGAAATCAGCGAGCGTGGGACGACGATTTTGCGGCAGGTCGTAGAGCGTGGCCTTGTCGATTTGAAAATCGGTGGCGGCACCGTTCACTTGCAGGCGAAAGCGCGTGTAGCGACCGCGCAGGCCATCGGCGTAAAACGCGCCGTCGCGGAGTTTCATTTCCGTCCACGGCGACCATCCTTCGATTTCATCGCTGCCATAATTGGTGCGCACTTCCAGTTTCAGGGCGGATGGATCAATTCCACGCAGGCGCGAAAAACGAAATCCGCCGAGCTCCGCGGCCACGCCGAGATCGAGACGCTTGGTTTCGAGTTCACGCGTTTTGGCGGGGGCAAACGACAGAAGGGCCAGTCCAGGCGCGTTGTTGCGCAACAGCAGAAAGCGACCATCGCCGAGTGGCGCGATATCGTTGAGCTGGGCGGACGCGCTGCCGGCAAAAGTGAGGGAGCGGCGGGCCACCGGGTCGTAACCGAAGGTGTCGCCTTGTTCGCCAGCGGTGAGCAACAGCCAGTCATTGTGCCGGGCGAGGCGATAGAGCGCGACGTTCGTTTTGGTCACGACGCTTTCGGGGAAACCGTCGGCGGGAAAACGCACCACGCTACTGCGGCCGGTGAAACTCGGTTTGGATTCGCGCTCTTTTGGATCATCTTTCGGGTCGGCGGTTTTGCTGATGCGGAAACCATCGCCGGCGGTGAGCACGATCCCCGCATAAAAACTGCCGTCGTCCATCGGGAGGAGATCGACGACCTCGGACTCACGGTTTTCCTGGAGGATCAGCGGGGCTCCGCCAGTGGGGGAAAATGAATAAACATTTCCTTTGGGCGAGGAACCGGCGATGACGCGTCCGTCCGCGAGCCGGGCGAGTTTACGGACGTTGCGGTCGCGAATTTCGCCGAAGACGGCGACGCCTTTGTCGGCAATGGCCTTATCATCGGAAATTTTTCCTTCGATCAGTCCGGCTTGCGCCAGTTTTTTCAGATCGAGTTTGTAGATTTTTCCGGGATTGCCGGTGGCGGCGAGTACGCTGCCGTCGGGTTGCAAAAGGAAATCAAACACGGAGTCGGCGGGCAGTGGCACGCGCGCGATACTTTTTCCATCTTTCACCAAATAAACGGCGGCCGTCGGTGAGGTGCCGACGAGCACGGTGCCGTCGGCGAGTGGTTGCACGGCGATCGCCTGGGGTTCGGTGACGTCTGCGATTTCACGCGTGACGTAGGTGTTGTCCTTGGGATTGAAGGTGACTTCCTGCACCTTGCCGTCGGGGCCGGTGCCGACGATGAAACGGTTGGGACCGGCGGGCTTTAGCACCCAGAGGATTTCGCCGAGTTTGGGGCCGTCGAGATCGGTGAACATGGGGCCGGGCAGCACGCGGCCATCGGAGCGCGTGGCGAGGCCCTTGAGGTTTCGGCTGGCGACATCGCGGCCGAAATCCACTTCGAGTTGTTTGGTGAGGGGATCGGCGCTGAGCCGAAGCGCGCTGACGAAACATCCTAAAAATAAGGCAGAACAAAAGGCGGTGCGGAGGAACTTCATGAAATTAAAATGGAGTGGCGTGGAGCGTGGAGGGAGTTTCCACCTTCGCTTTGCGGGTTGATTTCTGGCTGCGCTCAAAGGGACCGGCAGTGAAAATCAATCGGTAATTTGCAGCGGTTTGCGGACTTGGATATTGAAGAGGCGGCCGGGGAGGATTTGTTTTTCCCAAAGCGGGGTGAACGCATCGCGGCGTTGAAAGCGGGCTTCATCGGCGTTGCGGGCGATGCGTTCGAGCGAGCCGGGCATTTCCTGGGTGGAGTTGCGTTGATCGGTAAACAGCCGGGATTTTTCCAAGACGGCCAGATAGAGCCCGTCCGTGTCGCGGAAATCGCGCAGCGCGGAAATATATTCAGTGAAGCTGCGCAGTTGCGCGACCTGGACGGTGTGCGTGCGTCCGGTGAGTTCATCCAACTGCGGGCCCGTGGTGAGAACCACTTCAAGCTCCTTGCCCGCCCATTCGCGGGGAATATCCAGACCGAGTGTGGTGCCTTCTGCGGCGCGTTGATAGCCCCGCCAGCCGACGGTGAAATCAACGTGGGAACCGGGCTCGGCTTCGGTGCGCGAGACCTGCATTTGTTCGACGACGCCTTGCGGGGTTTCGGGCGTGTCTTCCACGCTGAAGCGAATTCGTTCGGGGAAAATCCGTTCGTAAGGGTTGAATAACCACAGGGAGAGCATGCCGACGAAATCGCCGAGTCCTTGATTGAAGCCCTGTGGTCCGGAATAAATTTGGGTTAATTCCAGGGGCTTGAGGCCGGGGAAATCCACGATGGTCGTCACTTTAAAACCGCGGGCAAAACCGGATTCGTTCGAGCCCATGACGGCTTGCGCGAGTCCGGTGGCGGCGATGACGGGGAGCACTTGTTCGTGGCGTACGACTTGGAAATGAAGGGCCTTCCGATTCATGCGCAGGGGAAAATTAACTTCGACCGGCACCATCTGCGGTTTGCGGCCGAGTTCGCCGTAAATGCCGGAGAGACGGTCCTGGCTGAAGGCTCCGATGATTCCGCCCGTGTTGCTCACTTTGATGGAATTGAACTGGCTCGGCAGAATCGTGACGATTTCTGCGGACGCCATTGGAAGTTCGGTGGCGCCGAGTGAGAGCATCGGATGACCGAAGGCGAGGATGCGGTTGCCGTCGACGTGGGAGACGGTGCCAGTGCCCGCGATCGTGATGTCACCGATGGCGAGCGCCACGGCCACCACGCCGCCCGGATGTAATTCGGTTGGCGTGGTGGCCGGAGTCTCGCCGTCGCCACCGGAATTTCCGCCGAGTCCACTGATGTTTAGACCGAGTGCAGTGAATTGGGGCCCGAGTGCCGCAGCGACGTTCGGGGCGAGTCCACCGAGGGAAAAGGTCGGCGTCATCGGGCTGAATTGAGCGTTCGCTGATTCAGTGGCGCGCGTATCGCGGTTGCCTTTGACCGGAATGGGTTCGGGCGCGAAGCCGCCTTTGGTGGCGGGCATTGTGCTCACTTCCAGCATGTCACTGATGGGCGTGAAGCCGGCGTAGCGCACGGTTTCAAAACGTTGAATCTGGTAGGAAAGTACGCCCGCGAG
>JANYFP010000299.1 GCA_025362555.1 Verrucomicrobiota bacterium | reverse complement strand
GCGGCGCTTTCGCGGTCGTCAACTGGGAGATCTGGCCACCAGTGTTGTTTCACGGGGTAACCTTCATCGCGCAGGAAGCAATAGAGTGCCTTGAGCCACGTGATGTCGGGTCGGCCACCGGCAGCGAGGGCGGTCAGCGTGGTGCGAAGGAGATTGACGACGGTGTCGCGCGATTCATCCGCGACGGTGTTGCGACTGACGAGAGTGCTCAATGCGGCGGCGGCGCGCAGCGTTTCGTAGGAGCGCCCGATGCCCTCGTGGCGTTGGATGAGACGGTGTTCTTTGATGAACCAGGTGCGGCCTTGGTTGGACGATTCGAGCCAGAGTTCTGCTTCGTCGAAAAGATCGATGGGGGCTGCAATCTCCTGCGTGCCACGGAGTGGAGTCCTCGCTCGCGCGGGGGCGGAACGCCGCAGGCAGTGGAGGAGTCCTTGCTCGCTTGAGAATACGGTTAACTGTTCGAACGAATCAGAACCCGACGGCAGCTTCGCGAGGATGAAAGCGGTGGTCTGGATTTGCTGGCCAGGCATGGCGGAACGGTGTCCGTCAATTCCGCCCGGTCGCGGTCGGGCGCTCGAGCGCGGTTTTCGCGGTGGTGGGGTCAGTCCAGTGAGGCAGGACCGCGCCACAGGAGATGACGGTTTTCATGCCGTCACCGACCGACATGTGGAGCTCGGTGATTTCCGAGGAAGGCAGATACATGAAGAAACCGTTCACGGGGCTCGGGCAGGTGGGGACGAAAACCGCCCAGCGTTCCTCGGCGAAATGCCGGTGGGGTTCGCCCTGTCCGGTGTTGGTGAGGAAGCCGATCGAGTAGGCGCCGTCGCGCGGAAATTTCACCAACACGACTTTGCTGAATTGGGTGCGGTCTTTGGCGCCGAACGTTTCGATGAATTGTTTGACGCTGTTGTAGAAGCCACCGATGCCGGGGATGCTTTGGATAAACCGCTCGGCCATGGCGCCGACGAATTGTCCGAGAAAAAGCCGGGACACGTAGCCGAGCAGGGTGACAATGGTGAGTGCGATGACGGTGGTGAGAATATCCCAGACGATGCTGGGCAATTGGCTGAGAGCTTCCGGGAGGTACGGAGAAAAAATTGGAGTGATGGAACCGCCGACAATGCCGATGATCACCTTCAGCGCCCAGATGGTCACCACGAGTGGAGCGACCAGCAGCATGCCGGTCAGAAAAGCGTTGCGCAGGGAAGTGAAGCGGGATTCGGCCATGAAGCCGCAAGTAACCACAGATGATCGCGGTTGAACACTGATTTTTTTCGGGGGCGCGGGGGTAGCGGATTGGTTTTTGCAATTAGGGCTATTTGCCCGACGTCAGTAGAAGAGCGTCCCTGACTGACTCCGATCGCAGGAGAGTTCGCGGACGAGAATTTAGCGGTGCGTCCGTAGGCCGCGCGCAATCTTTAGATCAGGCGAAACGACGGCACCGCTTTTGCCGCGCCCAAGAGCGTCATCGCGCGCTTTTCGGCGGCGCGCATTCGGCGTTTTTTGGCCGGTTGCAGATCGTCATAACCGGCCAAGTGCAGCCAGCCATGGACGACATAAAGGGTGAGCTCGGCAGAAAATTTTGCGATGGCCGCGTCCGTTTTCCGCGGTGGCTTGGTGGATTTTTTTGCGGGAAGCAGGCCGACGAAGCGGGCTGCAGTATCGACGGAGACGCAGATCTCACCGGCTTGTGCCATGCCGCGGTTTCCCTCGAAGGTGATTACATCGGTCGCAGTGGGATCGTCCATGAAGTCGGCGTGGATTTTGGCGAGCGCGGGGTCGGTCAGAAAGGCGATGGATAATTCACCGGCGGGACAGCCGCCGAGAAATTTACCAGCGTGGGCATCGAGTACGGCGATGGCGGATTCGACTTCACGCTTGGCGAAGCGGAGTCGCGGGTGCGCGTGGTGGATGGCGATGACGCGACGGTCGGGAGACATGGTTTGCAGTGGGCGTGGGCGTTGGGGACCGAAAATAATCGTGATCCGCTGCCGCAAGATTAAGCCTTGGACGGCAAGCTGTCCGCTACCGCGCGCAGGCGTTGATACATGGCGTCGAGCGATTGAGGCAGGACGCGGGTTTGACCGATCACCGGCATGAAATTGGTGTCGCCATTCCAGCGGGGAACGATGTGGGCGTGAAGATGAGTGATGCTGCCACCGGCTGCTGCTCCCAGATTGAAACCGAGATTAAATGCGTCGGGTTTGAGTGCGGCGGTGAGGATTTCCTTGGCGATGATCATTTCGTTCATCAAGTCGGCGCGTTCGGCGGCGTTGAGGTCGGAGAGATCCGCGACATCGCGGAATGGTACGGCGAGCAGGTGCCCTGCGTTGTACGGGTAGCGGTTGAGAATGAGGTAGGAAAGGGCACTGCGGTGGATGATGAGTGCGGCGGCATCGTCGCCCAAGGCGGGCATGGTGGTGAACGGTTTGCCGCCGGATTTTTCCCGGGGCGCTTCAATATATTCCATCCGCCAATACGCGTGCAGGTGATTCATAGTCGTGAGTGAAACTGAAAGCGGTCGCGGCGGTGCTGTCAAAGCTCACGCAAGATTTAGGGTCGCCAGTAGGTCGAGGTGTAAGGCGTGCTTCGGCCGGCTTGGCGACTTGACAATCGGGGTGTGTGGCATCGTATATGACGACCGTCATATTAAGCCGCCATGCGTTACGCCACCGATCATAAAGTCACCACGCGCTCCCGTATAGTGCAGGCGGCGAGCGAGGTATTTCGCGAACGCGGAGTCGCGGCGACAGGGGTGGACGAAGTCATGCGGCGCGCAGGGCTGACGCATGGTGGTTTCTATGCTCATTTTCGGGGAAAGTCCGAGCTGGTGGCGGAGGCGTGTGCGTCGGGGTTTGACGCCGGCCGGACGAATCTGGCGCGGATCGCAGCGCTGCCCACGCGGCGCGACCGCGTGCGGGCACTCGTGGTAAGTTATCTGAGTCCGCGTCACCGGGATAATCCGGCGGGCGGGTGTTTGGTGGCGGCGATGGGATTTGAAGCGGCCCGGGCGACGGTGGCGGCGCGTCAGAGTTATTCCACGGCGCTCCAGCAGCATCGCGCGCGTTTGGCGGCGGCGCTGCGCCTTGCGACGGACGAAATAGAAAATGAGCGTCTCGCGACGGCGCTGCTCGGTCAACTGGTCGGCGCCTTGATTTTGGCGCGCTCGGTGGCGGATCCGATTGAAAGCGCGATGTTGCTGCAGCAGGCGAAACAGACGGCGCTGGAACATTTCTCCCCGAAATCCCGCAGTTAATTTTTTTATGAGCCAATCCAATCAGCAACCTCGTCGACGCGTCGTTATCACTGGCATCGGTGCCGTTACTCCGCTCGGACTCAGCGCTCCCGTCACGTGGGCGGGTTTAATCGCCGGACGTTCCGGGATCGGGCCGATCACGCGGTTCGATACGACGGATTGCCCGGTGAAGATTGCGGGAGAAGTGCGGGATTTTAATCCGCTCGCGCTCCTGTCGAAGCCGTTACATCCGCGTGGGCCGGGGAGTGAAGCAGTGACGGCGGTCTTCACTTCGAAGGACGCGAAGAAATTCGGTCGCTTCACGCATCTCGGTTGTGCGGCGGCGGTGGAGGCGTACACGGATAGTGGACTCGACGCTCATCGTGCGAGCATCGCGCCAGAACGCATTGGGGTGAATCTTGGCGTTGGGCTCGGGGGTTTGCCCGAAATTGAAAGCACGCATGATACGTGGAGGAAGGAAGGGTTTCGGAAAATTTCCCCGTTCTTTATTTTTCAAATCGCGCCGAATTTATTAGCGGGGCAAGTCAGCATATTGCTCGATTTGCGCGGGCCGAATATGGCGCTCGCGTCGGCGTGCGCGACCAGTGGACACACGCTCGGTGAGGCAGCGGCGGCGATCGCCCGCGGGGACGTTGATGCGATGATTTCCGGCGGAGCGGAGTCGACGATCACGCCGTTGGCGATTGGAGCGTTCGCGCAAATGCGGGCGCTTTCCAAGCGCAACGACGATCCGGCGCGCGCGTCGCGGCCGTATGATGGAGCGCGTGACGGCTTTGTCCTCAGTGAGGGATCCGTGGTGTTTGTGCTTGAGGAATTCGAGCACGCCAAACAGCGCGGGGCGCGGATTTATGCGGAGTTGCGCGGTTATGGCGCCACGGCGGACGCCTATCATCTTTCGTCACTCTCGCCGAATGCGGAAGGCTCGCAGCGTTCGATGCGGGCGGCACTGGATCGGGGCGGCTTGCAGCCGGAAGAGATCGATTACGTTTCAGCTCACGCCACGTCGACGCCGGCGGGTGACAGTGAGGAAGGTGCTGCGATCGCCGCCGTGTTTGCCGCCAACAAATCCACGCTGAATGTGAGTGGCGTCAAATCAATGGTGGGGCATTTGCTGGGTGCGGCTGGTTCGATGGGGGCGCTCGCCGCCGTGCTGGCGATCCGCGATGGCATTGTGCCGCCGACGATCAATCTCGAGAATGTCGATCCGGCTTGTGCCGCGCTTGGGTTGAATTTCACGCCTGGTCAGGCGGTGCATCGCCCGGTTCGCGCCGCGCTTTCCAACTGCTTCGGGTTTGGTGGCACGAATGCTTCACTCGCTTTCAGTGCCTTGTGAGATGGTCTTTATGGTGGTCAAACGAATGATGGATCGGCGGCAGGCGTGGGCTTGCGCCCGGTGAGCGCCTTGGCAGTTTCAATCCATGAAAGTTGAAACTACCGGGGCGAGCCACGAGAGGTGCCTGACTGATCATCGTTTGATTTGGTTTTCACTGCTGCTGTTGCCGGTGCTGTTGTGGTCGGTGATTTCCCCGCATGACTATTTCACCTGGTTTCTGGAAATCGCGCCGGTGATGATTGGTCTGCCACTGGCGTTTGTTTTCCGTCGGCGGTTTCCGTTCACCAATTTATTGTTGGTCCTCCTGTGGTTTCACTGCGTGATTCTGATTGTGGGTGGACACTACACGTATGCGCGCGTTCCGCTCGGGGATTGGGCGATGTCGTGGTTTGGGTGGACGCGAAACAACTACGATAAGCTCGGGCATTTTGCCCAGGGCTTTGTGCCGGCGATTCTCACTCGCGAGATTCTTTTGCGCGGTTCGCCCCTGAATTTCCGGCGGACAGAGGCGGGTCTTGACACTCAGGAAATCCATGGAGTGAGGCATAGCCGCTGGCTCGGCTTCATCGTGGTGAGCGTGTGCCTCGCTTTCAGTGCTCTCTACGAACTGATCGAATGGGCGGTGGCGGTGATCAGCGGTTCCGGTGCGGACGATTTTCTCGGCACCCAAGGCGATATTTGGGATACGCAAACGGACATGGCGATGGCCTTGGTCGGGGCCGTGGTGGCCGTGGTCTTTGCCGCCACGGCGCATGATCGTTCGATGCGGGCGCTCAGTGAAAAATTTGTGCCGAGCGGGAGGTGATGCGGTCATCAATTCTGCAATGAGAAACGGCGGTGCGTTGGGATGCGGGCACAAAAAAGCGCGGGGATTAGCCGCGCCAAATGGGGATGAACTATTTTGAATGCTTACGCCTGAACTTCCGGCATCGCAGCGTTGATCGAGCGAGTCATCGCCGGAGCGATTTCGCGGGCGGGGGCAACTTGCTGGCAAGACGGGCAGACACCGAAAAATCCCACTACATGGGTGACTTCGCTGTAACCGCGATCCTGCAACATGCGCTCCATTCCATCGACGGAAAAATATTCAACCTTCTCCGTTTTCCCGCAGGCTTTGCAGGAAACATGGTAATGTTGCTGTTCGTTTAAAGTCAGTTCGTACAAGCAAGTGCCGTTATGCAAATAGCTGCGACGAACAATCCGGATCGTTTCAAAGGCTGATAAGCACCGGTAAACGGTAACAAGATCACAGACGCTTGCGCCCACTTCCTGGTGAATGCATTCGATGCTGACCGGGCCCGCGTGCTGCATCAATGATTCGATGATCGCGATGCGCGGCTTGGTGATGCGCATCTGGGCGTTGCGAATGCGAACCAGTGCTTCATCCAAAGGTGATCCAGCAGCTTTAGGCTGCGAAAGGGCACCCATGGGGTGATTGGACTGGGTTGCTGCGATCATGTTGTAAGTCGAATGCAGTAATTTAATTGAAATGGCGAGCCGAAGTTTTACGAAAAATTCGAAATTGGGCGACGGCTTTTAACCGATAGGAAATAAACGCGTCCAATCTGTTGGCTGTGGTGTTGCGACGGCTTAATGGGTGTGCTAGGTATTTCTCCTGAATCTAATGCAAGACTTGGAATTTTCCGAAATCGTCGGTCTGATTTGTAAAGAGGACTCCCGTTTTGAGCGGCACGCCTATACCTTTGTGCGTCAAGCGCTTGATCACACGGTCAAGGAGCTTAAACGCAAAAATCCAGAGCGTACCGGCAAATCCTTGCACGTGAGCGGGGCTGAGCTTTTGCATGGAATTCGGCTCTACGCCCTCGATCAATTTGGGCCTTTGACCAAGACGGTTTTAAATAAATGGGGGATTCAACGCTGCACTGATTTTGGCGACATCGTTTTTAATCTGATTGAGTACAACGTGTTCAGCAAAACTGAGAGTGATCGCCGCGAAGATTTCGCCGATATCTACGATTTTGAGGAGGCGTTCGTGAAGCCATTTGCGCCGGCCCGTACCCGTCGGACCCGCCCCGCCGCATAGCTGCGAACAGCGGCTTGAATGGTGGAGTCGATTGCGATTCAGTCTGTCCCTTTCATGTCAAAAAAACTGCCTGCCCGTTCGTCTGATCTTCCACTGCTAGAGAAACTCTGGAGCGAGCCCGTGGAGCGTTACACTCTGGCCAATGGCCTGACTGTTCTGCTCAAGCGCGACGCGTCCGCTCCGGTTGCCTCGGTGCAAGTCTGGGTGAAGACCGGCAGTATTCATGAGGGCGACAACTTGGGCGCAGGTTTGTCTCATTACCTAGAGCACATGCTTTTCAAGGGCACCGAGCGCCGGGCGGGCCGCGAGATTTCCGCCACCGTTCAAGCCCATGGCGGATACATCAACGCTTACACGACGTTTGATCGCACGGTGTACTATATCGATCTTCCGTCCGAGCACACCGGCGTGGCCGTCGACCTCTTGGCTGACGCAGTGCTGCGTTCGACCTTGCCCGCCGAGGAAGTGACGAAGGAAAAGGAAGTGATTTTGCGCGAGATCGACATGTGTCTCGATGATCCCGATCAGCGGCTCGGGCAGGCGCTGTTTGAAACTGCGTTTCGCACGCATCCTTACCGGCAACCGATCATCGGGCACCGCGACGTTTTCGCCGCGACCACGCGTGACGATCTGGTTGCTTATTATCGCGCCCGTTACGTGCCCAACAATCTCGTGCTCGTCATCACAGGGGATTTCGATCCGGCTGCGACGCGGGCCGCCATTGCCGAACATTTCGGCAAAGCGCCGCGTCTGCGTTTGGCTCCGGTCTTGGTGCCGGATGAAACCGCTCAACTCGCGCGCCGTGACCAGCATCTTTTTGAAGACGTGCAGGTTTCCCGGGCCGGGCTCGGTTGGCAAATTCCCGGTCTGACTCATCCGGATGCGCCGGCGCTCGACATGCTCGCGATGGTGCTCGGTCACGGCGACAGTTCCGTTCTCTGGCAGACTATTCGCGAAAAAAACCGCCTCGTTCACAGCATTGATGCGATGGCGTGGAGTCCGGGCACGAGTGGTTTGTTCTACGTTTCGTACCTGGCCGATCCGGATAAACGGCTCGCCGCCGAGCAGGCGATTTTGCGTGAACTCGCCCGCGTGGCGGAGAAAGGCATCAGCACCAAGGCGCTCGCGAAAGCGGTGCGACAGGCGGTCACCGCCGAGGTGAACATGCGCAAGACGATGTCGGGACAGGCCTCGCGGCTCGGGGCCAGCGAAGTGGTCGTGGGCGATATTAATTACAACCGCACGTACTTTCAGCGGCTCTTCGCGCTGACGCCGGCTATCCTGCGCCGCGTGATGCAGACTTATCTCGTGCCGCAAAATCTGACCGTGGTTTCCTCGAATCCGAAAGACTCGGCGGCCCCGATGGTGAAGAGTGTGGGCCAGGAAAACGCGTCCCTTGATTTCGAGGAGATCCGTCTGCCGAACGGTGCGCGCCTGTTGCTTCAACCGAATCACCAGTTGCCCAATTTGCATTTGCGCCTGGCATTCGCCGGCGGCCCGATGTTTGAGCCGGCGGGGCGACGCGGACTCACGACGTTGCTGTCCACGCTGCTCTCGAAGGATACCGCGCGGCGCTCGGCGGAAGCAGTCGCGCTGGCAATTGAAGCCGTGGGCGGTCACTTCAGTGATTTTGCCGGCAATAATAGTTTTGGGCTGGCCGCGGAAGTGTTGCCGGGTGACACCGATTTGGCGTTGGAATTGATGGCGGACGCCGTGCTGCGGCCATCGTTTAAACCGGCCCGGCTTGAAATTGAGCGCGAGTCATCGCTCGCGGCGCTCAAGGAAAGTCTCGACGATGTCGTCACGGTCGGGCGGAAGAAGCTGCGGGAAAAATTCTTCGGCGCGCATCCGTTTGCCGTGGAGAGTGGAGGTGACGAAGCCGGATTGACCGCCATGAAGGTCGCTGATTTGCGCGCCTTGCATCGCAGTCTTGTGGTCGCGGGTAACGCGGTGCTCGCGGTCGCAGGCGATTTCGATGCGAAGAAATTAGTCCCGAAATTAAAAGCGTTTCTGGCGAAGTTGCCCAAGGGATCCGCACCGAAGGTTCAGGCGGGACTCACGGTGGTCGCCGGTGATTTTTCTGAGACGCAACCGCGCCAGCAAGCGATCGTGTTTCAGGCATTTCCAGGCCCGGGTCTGCTCGCGCCAGATTACGAGGTGAGCGAAGTGGCCGATGAATTGTTCAGTGGTATGTCGTCGCATTTGTTTGAGCGCGTGCGCGAGGAAAAGAGTCTGGCGTATTTTGTGCGCTCAAGCCGGATCGTCGGATTGGAAACAGGGATGTTTTATTTTTATGCCGGGACGAGTCCGCAGCGTTACGAGGAAGTCATTGCTGAGTTAAATCTGGAGGTCGCTCGCGTGCAGCAGGGCGGGGTGACGGCGGAGGAATTGCAGCGCTGTCAGACGCGTTTGAAGGCGGGAAAACGGATGGGCATGCAGACAAATTCCGCCCGCGCGATGCAAGCGGGGTTGAATGCGATCTATCGTCTGCCGGTTAACGACTGGCGGACCTACGATGCTCGCATCGACAAGGTGACGCTGGTGGATATTCAGGCCTTCGCGCAAAAATATTTTCAACTGACGCAACGCGTCCAAGTCGTGGTGAAGCCATGAGGCGGCGCGGCATCGCATTCTGATTGTTGACGGGGTGTTCTTACCCCGCATTTTTTCGCATCACCGTAGGCAGCGAGCGAGCTCGCGCTCTGGTTCAGAAGCGCGAGCAAGCTCGCTGCCTACCGTGGAACACGCCGCTGCGCGGTGAGGGCAACCCCGCCCCCATTTATGGAATGACTCGGGCAAAACCGCCTTATTTTAGGTTGAGGCGGGCTTTGTCGTAGATCGGTAAATGCGGTTAGAGTGGTGGTGCATGCAACTCATACCCTCGGTTATCAAACTCGCGCTGGGACTCCTAGCGCTTTCCGTTACCACTACGTTCGTCTCGGCCGAAGATACTGCGCCCAAGGAAAAAAAGCCCTCCAAGGCCACCTTGGAGAAATATGATGCAGACAAGGACGGGCAATTGAACGACGATGAAAAAGCGAAGGCGAAGGAAGGCGCCAAAGAGCACGCGAAGCACACTCGTGAAGAGAATTTGGCGAAATACGACGCCAACAAGGACGGCAAACTTGAGGACACGGAAAAGGCGGCTAAGAAAGCGGATGAAGAAGCGGCCAAGGCTGCGCACAAGGCGGAAAAAGATGCCGCGAAAGCGGCGCACGAAGCGGAAAAGAAGTAAAAGCCGTTTTCAAAACGCTCCCCCGTCCAAACGGTGTCTTCGAATTGAGCCAGAGATCGAGTAGCCACAGGTCTCCGGGCCTATGAGAGTGGCTCTTCGAGGATCGAGCCGGCAGGCACGGAGTCCTGCCACTCCGAGAGGAGCTATTTCGAAGACACGCCTTAATGGCCCCGGAAAAATCCGGGGCCTATTTTTTTTCCAGGAAGCCGCCGCTCCACTTGAGTTTGGCGCGCATCACTTCGAATGGGGAGTAATCCCGTCGCTGCGCCAGAGCCAACGTGCGAGGTGAAACGGAGATTTCAATGGGCGAGTCATCCTTTGCGGCCGTGTTGCGCTGGCCATCCATCGCAATGTACAAGTGCGAATCGTGGCTGCGGTTGATGACGGTTAACTTCACATTGTCGCGGAAGATGATCGTGCGGTTGCTGAGCGTGTGCGGGCAAATCGGAGTCATCGCGATCACGCCGGCGGAGGGATGAATGATGGGGCCGCCCGCCGCGAGATTGTAGGCGGTCGAACCAGTCGGCGTGGAAAAAATGACGCCGTCACAATAATATTCCGTGACGAGTTTTCCGTCGGCGAACACTTCCAGCCGGACAAGGCGGGAATTGGTGTCATTTTTAATTAACACGTCGTTCAGCGCGACATCGCGTTCGCCGGGGCCGGTCTTGCATTCCAGGAGCGTGCGGTGGGCAATTTGGTATTCGCCGCAGAGCAGGGAAGCGAATTGCGCCCGCGCTTCATCGGCGGAAAAGGTGGTCAGGAAGCCGAGGCTGCCTTGATTCACACCGATGACCGGAATATTTTCACGCGCGGCTTCGCGCACCACGCCGAGCAGCGTGCCGTCACCACCGATGACACAGCAGGCGTCGCAGCCTTTGAAGAAGCCTCGGGGCAACTCATGATCGCTGCATTGTTTGAATTTTTTCACGCCGGCTTTGCGCGCGATTGCCGCGAGTTCCTGCGCTAATTCAGGAGCACCCGATTTTTCGGCGTTAATAACAAAGGCCAGTTTGCGGAATGACTGCATAGTTCGGTGGGGGCTAATCCACATGATTGCGCCGCAATGTCGAATTCAGAGTGAATGATGACACAGCGAAGGTGGGTAGACTCCGTTTGGATCGTTAAGTAATGGCATACTCATAGCTACGCCGGGATAAAAAGTAGCGCAGTGCTTCAGACCGCGTTTCGACTCATCTCATGGTACGCCAGATGCGCCCGCGCTGCGACGGACCCACTGTTGCGACTTACAGACTGCCTGATTTTGTCTCCGGGTTTTTCAGTTGGTCTTTCCAACTGAGAATTTTGGCTTGGGCGCCGTATTTCTCGGCCGTGGCTTTGTCGCCTTTCTCCATCCAAATGCGTGAAAGCGTGGTGTTGATAAACAAGTCTTCGGGATGCAGGGCATGGGCCCGATCTGCCGCCACGAGGGCCGCATCGAAACGCCGCAAAGAGAAATTGATTTCGGCGAGGGCGTGCCACGCCTCGAAAGCGGCGGGCTCGGCGACGGTGGCGCGCTGGAGCTTGGCGAGGGCGGCATCATGCTCGCCCATGGTGTAGTCAAACGTGGCGTCTTCGATGAGGGTCTGGATTTCTTCGGGGCTCAAGCGATGGACGGTAGCACGGTCCGGCCAAAAAGAAAGGACGGCCTTGTGGGTCGTCCTTAGAGGAAATCAGGGGGATTCTTGGAAACTTATTTCACCAGTTATTAAGATTTAGAAATTGACTAGCCGGTGAAGCGGTAGGGGCCGATTGCCTTCAATCGCCTTGCATGCGCCGAGGGCAATGCCCCCTACCTTAGTCCATTTTCCAATCGCCGGGATCTCATGCTTTCGTGGAACTGGCTTCGATGGAGATGTTCAGGGTCACGTCATCGCCCAAAACTTTGGCCATCATGGCGGGACCGGCGACGCCGAAGTCAGACTTCTTGATTACCGTGGTGGCTTCCCAGCCTGAGGTCGTCGTGCCAGGTTTCATGCCGGGGGCGAAGCCGTTCAGTGTGACGTGCAGGACGACTTCCTTCGTGACATCCTTAATGGTCAGGTTGCCGGTGACATCAAAGGCGTTTTCGCCGGTTTTTTTCCACGCGGTGCTCTTAAAAGTGGCGGTCGGGAATTTTGTGGCGTCGAAGAAATCAGCGCTTTTGACGTGGTTATCGCGCTTCTCGTTCGCGGTGCTGACGGAGGCGATTTCCACGGTGGCTTGGACGCTGCTTTTCTCGAGATTCTCGCGGTCAACGGTAATCGTTCCAGAGGTCTTGGTGAAGCTGCTGGTGAATTTTGAGAGGACGTGGCGCAGGGTGAAGCCCGTTGAAGAATGGACGGGATCGATCGTGTAAGTTTCAACGTCGGCACGGGCGGTGAGCAGCAGGCCGAGGGTGGCGATAAGGGCGAAGAGGCGTTTCATATTTTTGTTTGAGGGGTTGAGATTGAAATCGATATCCAGAAAGTTCATTCGTGCAAATGCGCAGTTGGTTTGGGCAAATAACTTACAGAATCAGCATGGCGTCACCGTAGCTGAAGAATCGATAGTCACGCGCGATCGCGTCGGCGTAGATTTCCTGAAGCCACGCAATGCCGTCCGTTGTACCCGGGGCAAGAAAGGCCGATACGAGACACAGGAGGGTGGAGCGGGGTTGGTGAAAGTTGGTGATGAGCGCGTCCACGCCCTGGAATTTGCGCGGGGGATAGATGAATATTCCGGCTTCAGCCAGCGTGTCGTGGCCTGACGGTGCCGGATGTTTGCTCAAAAAATCCTCGATGGTGCGGACAGAAGTGGTGCCGACAGCCACGCGCCGGCCGGCGGTTGAATAGAGTGCGTGTTGGGTGGCCGTGCTGATTTCGTAAACCTCGCGGTGGATGGCGTGATCCTCGATTTTTTCGGCGGTGATCGGGCGAAAAGTGCCGAGTCCGACATGCAAGGTGAGATCGGCGGTGGTGATACCTTGGGCGTTCAGTTTCCCGAGTAACTCTGAAGTGAAATGAAGGCCCGCCGTCGGCGCGGCTGCTGCGACTTGGTGGGTGCGACTGGCGTAGACGGTTTGATAGCGCTCGCGGTCAAAGTTGCGCTGATCATCGGCCGCTTGGTCGGCCGGGTGTTGCGGAGTAAGTGAGCCGCGTTCGATATACGGTGGCAGCGGCATCTCGCCGATGCGATTGGCCGTGGCAAGAATATCGCCTTCGGTCACGGCGAAAGACACGCGCACGAGTCCGTCCTCGGTTTTTTCCAGGACGGTTCCGGTGAAGAGTCCATTGACGCCAAAGTTTGAGCCGATCGGCAGTTTTTTTCCCGGGCGCAGGAGGCACCACCATTCGTCGGGATGAGCGCCGTTATTTTTTTCTTGGACACGCGGCGAGCTTGTGAGGGATTTACTCGCGTCGCAGGCGAGGTGGCTTGCGCTCAAGAGGGACGAAGCGGGACGGAGGAGCAGGCATTCCACTTGGCCGCCGGTTGGTCGCGTTGCATACAAGCGGGCGGGAATGACGGCGGCATTATTGCGGAAGAGGCAATCGCCGGCGCGAAGGTATTCCGGCAGGTCGCGGAAGAGGCGGTGTTCGATGGTGTGGTTCTGGCGATTGACGACCAGCAGGCGCGATTCATCCCGGCGCTCAGTCGGCTTCTGGGCGATCAGCCTTTCGGGTAACGAATAGTCGAAAACGTCGGTGTTCAAGGGAGGGAGTCAAGAGCACGCACAGTCGGCCGAAATGTCACCAAAAAGATGCTTTCAGGGTGGGGGTTGGTCGGCGGACTCGGGTTATCGATTTTCAGGTAGAAGCGATGGATAAAAAACGGGCTTGCTTCGATGGAAGCAAATGCCCCGAATGCCGCTCCGGTTTTTGGTGTCCTCAGGATATCAAGTAGCCACGCCGCTTTAGCTCAGTTGGTAGAGCGACTCATTCGTAATGAGTAGGTCGTCAGTTCAAATCTGACAAGCGGCTCCATTTAAATGTTGGTTATGATGCATTTAACTAACGTGCAGAAAATGACCAATCGTTTTGGTCTCACATCGAAGAGCAATCGATCATCAGTGACGAAGGGACGAACGCTCATCCGATAGGCACCGAGGAGAGTGAGGACGTCGTGCTCGCCGTGAAAAGTGCGGCCCCGAGCACCGGGCTCGGCCTAGTTCTGTTACTGAACAGAGTGTTTCAGGCGGCGGTTTCAGAGGCATTGCCTAGCGTCCCTTGGTTTGGATCCAAATATAAATTTGGAAACGAGCGAGGCATAACAATCCGAACCCGGATCCGAGCCATGCGATCGAGTCGGAGGCGCTCTTCATACAAGGGCCACCAGTCGTAGAGGCATATTTCCAATGGCCTCCACATTGCCACCCAACCGCCGATCGTTAGCCCTTCCTTAATAATGGTCGCGGCTGCACTTGAACCTGTTTTCTCGACCAGCTCGCCGAGCAACAGACAAACGATGAGGAAAAGCAGGCCGACGCCGAGACTGAGTCGTCCGCGGCGCATGAGTTGGCGAAATTCCAGCCGTTTGATCGACGCCCGGTTTGCGAAATAGCGGCGCACCGCCTCTTCCACGCCCGCGAAATCTCCCGCGTGTGTGGGCACGGTCAGTTTGATGACCAACTCCAATTCATGCCGGGGTGGAAGCTCACGCGCTGAACTGGTGATGAATTCCTCCGCATCGGTCGCGAGGTCTCGATCCACGAAGGGCGAGGAATCCAGGGAATTAAATAGCTGCGCGAGCTCACGCAGGCTGAGCCTGATCGTTGATGTGGCTGGCGGATTCATACCCTGAAATTATCCCCCCGCGACAGCTGCGTCAAAATAACGGGCAAAAACGACGCGGTGCTAATCACGGAGTCCCAGCGACTCACACCGGCACAATTTCGTTACCAAGTCGTCACATCCGTAACTCGCTGGCATTCGAAAAATGGCTGCACCAAAACTTGCCGGCGACAGGCTGGGGTTGGGCGTGATTGCCTGAACCGCAAACCAGCTCCCCGAAACGAAGTGGTGAAGCAGCGCGATTAAACCGAGCGCCGCGTTTACAGGAATGTCACACGCGCGCGTCGCAAAACGTATTACAATCCGGCGAAATGTTTTCTCTCCAGCATCATTCCTTTTCGGCAATTGGTTCGCGACGCATTATGAAGTCCGGCATCAGCGTTCGTTTCATTCGCACCTTTTTAATCCTGTTGATTGGCGTCGTGTCATCTGCCGTGGATGCGGCGGAAATCGACCGATTACGGATTGATCGCTGGTCAGCTCCTGAGGCGCAGGTTGAATTGGACGAAGCAACCATGCAGCAGGTAGCGCAGCTCACCGGCTGTGGACATTTCTATGTGCGATCCGCGCTCATTGCCGAGAGCGGAGTACTCGCTGAAACGGCGCGTGTGTTTTTTATTTATTCGTCCTTGGAAACGCTTCAGACTCGCTCGCCCGCGCGGCGTATTCTCTATCGCGTCACGCGCGGAGGAGCCGAAGTAAAGACTGGTAATTCCGAAGAAATTATCGCGTTCCTTTTATCTTCCGCATCTAAAGAGGGAGCCGTTTCATCGTCCGTGGTTCCACGTCTGATGCCCGCAATGCTGGAAGCGGTACTCTATGAGGGGCGCGGTCGGGTTTGGAGCGGTGAAACCATAGGGTCCTCTACTGCGGAGCTCGCCCAATTGAACGCGTGCCCCGTGGAGAAACGGGAGGAGATGCGCGCTACCGTTCGTACGCCCCACGTAACGGTCGACGCTACGGGACGACTCAGCTGGCACGGATGGTTTGTGGGGAACGACGGTGGAATGGAGGCGGTGACAGCGACCTTTTCCGGGGAATCGAACGCGCGCTTGATGCTGGAGCGCGTTGAATTGCGACCTCCCGGATATTTTGTGGTTGGTGTGCCGGCAATGTTGCCGACTGAAGAATGGACGGTGGTTAAGGATTCGAGTTGGAAAGCGCCGCAGCGTTATAAGATGATGATTATGCTGGCGGCGTTGGGAAGCGTAGAAAAACAATTTCAGCTGGGAGCGGCGTTGCTGCAAGAATCCGATGACGCCGCAAAAGCCGAAGGAATAAAGTGGCTGGAGATCGCGGCCGCGCGAGGTAACCGCGACGCGGCGGAGCTACTTCAGGGAAGCCGGGAACTCCTTGTTCGTTCCGACCGGGATCGGGATAAAGTACGGGTGGCGCGATGCTGTCCGGTGCCGGGTCGTTGATTTTCTTGTCGGCTGATTTTTTGATTTCGTCGAGGACTGGCATCGTCCCTTAGTTTGCGTGAGGCGGGCGAATTATTAAAAAAATTCACGACGCTGACACACGATTGAAACCGCGCTGTCACGCGCCAGAGGATAAATTGTCGCAGGATTGAAACCTGGTTTTCACCGTGGGCCTCTTGCCAGAAAATTTTCGGCGCACTTCATTCGTTGGGTGCAAACGTCATCGACTCGTCAGAACCCAGATCGGAATAAATTTTCTGCGGCGCGTTTAGCGGCGAATTTAACCGCGTCGCCGGTCGCCGGCCCGGCGCTGTTTTCGCGGCCGCAATGGCCCAAGCGCACGACTTGGGTGCGCAGTTTTGGACCGCCTCTTTCTCATTCCCGTTCACTTCACCACCACACTCGCCCATCGTTATGAAAGCCCTTGCCCTCGTTCTCGCCCTCCTCGCCGCCGGCTCAGTGCCCGCGTTTGCTCAGACTACCATTGCTAGTTGGGATTTTGAAACGGTTACGATTAGCGGAGCGGCCGCCGACTTTGGGCCGATTGCGGCTTCCATCGGCACCGGTTCTGCCGCGGGCCATCACGCTGCCGCCACGACGACCTGGAGCAGCCCGGTCGGCAATGGTTCGACCAAATCGTTTAGTTCGAATGCCTGGGCGGTTGGTGACTACTACCAATTTCAAGCCAGTTCCATTGGGAGCAGCGGGCTGACTGTCGCCTTTGATCAAACAGGCAGCAGCACCGGTCCGAAGGATTTTAAATTTTCGTATAGCACCGACGGCCTGAATTTCACCCAATTTTCGACTTACAGTGTATTGCTCAATGGCGCTCCAAATACTCCGTGGGGTAGTGGTTCGGTTTCAAGTTTGTATCATAACAGCTACGATCTTTCTTCGATCAGCACGCTGGATAATGCGACGAATGTGTATTTTCGTTTAATCGACAACAGCACAACCTCGCTCGGTGGTGCTGTTGTCGCCAGCGGCGGCACGGACCGTGTGGATAATTTCTCGATCACGGTGATTCCCGAGCCTTCGACCTATGCGTTGCTTTTAGGTTCGGTTGGTTTTGCTGGTGTGCTGCTGCGCCGTCGTCGCTGCGCGCAAATCTGAGTACGTACCTGTCGCGCCTTTTCCACTCCATCGTAGCCAATTCCCATGAGCCTTTTTCGCCACATCGTTTCCTGCCGGCCTGTTCAGTTTTTATTGATCGGCCTTATTCCCGCCCTGATGGCCATGGCGCAAACCAATCCTGTTCCGCAAAGTCTTCCGTTTGGTTTGACCGCGCAAACGGGCTCAGTTCTGCCGGCCGGTGTTGCTGTGCATAAGTTCACGGCGATCCCCACCACCCGCGCGACCGCGCAGGCCGATGCCGATGTCGCTTACAACGCGACCGGCAATGCGGGTGGTTGGCTTGATGCCGGCACGAATGGCATCGGTCTCCTGCCATCGTCATCGAACGCCGCCGCTGCAGTGGTCGTGGCAGTTAACACCACGGGCAAGACTGGGATTCAAGTCTCATGGATCTGCCACACCCTCTTGCAGCAAGCGAGCCGTGATGATTCGGTCGCCCTGCAGTATCGGGTTGGCACGTCCGGTGCCTTCATTGATGTGGGTGCCACCAGTACGTACACTTCAGCGGGCAAGACGCCGATTGATAGTTCAGCGACCTTCACCGAAACTTTGCCGGTTGGTGCAGAAAATCAACCGGTGGTGCAATTGCGGTGGATTTTCTGGGAGTCGAGCGGTTCGGCTGGCAGTCGCGATCGCATCGCGATCGATGATATCGCCGTTACAGGTACGGCGAGTGGCGCCACCAATCCAGTCGCTGTTGCGAGTGCGAGTTCGCTCGCCGTATTACCGGGCCAAAGTGTTTTGCTGACTATCACCGTCACACCCGGCACGAGCCCGGCCAGCAGCGGCCTCACAGTGACTGGCGATCTCACTGCGATCGGCGGTTCGGCGACTCAGGCCTTCTCCGCTGGGGCTGGAAATACCTTCACCTACAACGCCACGCTGCCGGGCAACCTCACTTTCGGTTCCAAAGCACTTTCATTTTCCGTGGCGGATGTACAGGCCCGGGCTGCCAGCGCGGCCCTGCTCCTCAGTGTCCGCGGCAACGTTACGATTTTCCACACCAACGATACGCATGCCCGCGTCACACCGCATAAATGGATCGTGCCGCAGCACTCGACGGATACGACGACCCAATTTGATACCGTCGGCGGCGCGGCTTACCTTGGCAGCAAAATCCTTTCCCTGACCGCCGCGCAACCAGATGCGCTCGTCCTCGATGGCGGTGACATCTCCGAGGGCAATCCCATCGGCGATTGGAACGGACCGCCCGCCGCCGTCGGCACTTTCGGCAACGCCACGATTGTGGATTATTTCAAGCTCCTCGACACGAAGCTCAAGGCGGTGCCGGGCCGCGGCGGTCGCGGTCTGGATGCGATGGTCGTGGGTAATCACGACATTCGTGACATGACCTATTTGAACAATATGAAAGCCGCCGCGCTGGCGAACTTCCCCATTCTCTCGATCAATATTTGCACCAAAGGTACGCACACGCCGTATTTCGCCCCGTGGACCATCGTCAATGTGAATGGCAATAAAATCGGTATCGTGGGCTACACGACCGAGTCCGCTGATTCGTCCGATCCCACCGTCACCGCCACGATCGATGTGGTGAAATGCGATTGGTCGAGCACTGACAGCACGAAAATTCATTTCGCCGATTACGTGAATGAACTGCGCAACAATCAGGGTTGCTCGATGGTCATTCTCCTTACCCACATGGGCCATAGCGGCCTCTGCACCGTGACTGGTGCGAATCCGACGCCGATCCTCGTCGACAACGCCGTGGCCCAGGTGCCCGAGATCGTGGTGAGCGGTCACTGGCACACTTATGCGGAAACCGTCTGGCAGCCCACCGCGCTCAATTACAAAACAATCTTCACCGAAGCCGGCAGTTTCACCCACTACGTCGCCGAACTGCGCGTAAACGGCGTGGGCAAATATATCAGCAACGCCAATTATCCGCTGCGCAATTCCGAGATCACGCCCGATGCCGACATCGCCGCCCTGATTCAATCGCGCAAGGATGCCTATGCCGTCAGCACGCCTACCCCACTTTACGGAGTTGATCAGGTGCTCGGTTACACGGGTGAAAATCTTTTGCTCGATAATTACATGAAGTGGTGGTCCGCCGACGAGTATCCCTGGAGCGGAGACAACACGGCTGGCGCCTGGATTTGTGACGCGATGCAATGGAAGGCCACTGCGCTTTTCCCTGGTACGCCCTGCGATCTCGCCATGGAATCCGGCGGCGGTGTCCGCTCCGACATTCCCGCGGGCCCAGTCACCTACAGCCAGATCTATGAAACGTTCCCGTGGGCAGATGACACGATCTATTTGATCAAGATGAACGGGCAACAGCTCTACACGTATTTTAAAGACCACGGCTGCGACGCCGCGATTTCCCGCAACTGGCACGTGACCGGCCACGACGGCGTCCCCACACTTATCACCTACAATGGTCTGCCGATTGGCCTCAGCCAGCAGTACACGGTCGCGATCAACAATTACATGTACACTCACGATGCCTCGAATTTGGACGTGATTGATCCGGCACCACAGACGTCCACGTATCTGGCTCGGACGGCGCTTTTCGAATATACGGCGACCTTCCCACAAAACGCTCCTTACACGTCGGGCGGCAAGCGCTACACCTTGGACACCGAATTCTCCGGCGGCTATCGCGGGGTCATCACGCTCGTCAGCGACAGCAATTCGCGGACGACGTTTGACTGTACATTTATCCGCATGCTCAGCGCCAATTCGGAAACCCTCGCTCGTCGCGGGACGCCGCAAGTGCCAACCACTTTGGTTAACGCCGATGGCTCCGTCATCGCGAGCAACCGCCTCGCGGAAAATCAACTCTATCGCAGTTACCTTGGTTTCCGTACCGGCACACTGCACGCCGGCGACATTATTGAGACGTGGGGCAAGGGCGCATTCTTCCAGGGAAATCCCGAGTTCGTGGATCAGGAAGGGATTCAATCCGACGGCGTTGAATTCAAGATCGTCGGTCACGACGATAGTTTGGCGAAACCAATTTCGGTGCCCGACATTGCCACCGCGATGAACGACGCGAACAAGAATCATTACGTCAAATTCCTCGCCAAGAAAACGGGTGCGAACACGGTCGTGGATCAAAACGGAAACGCCCTCACGGTCTGGAACGTGGACGCTTTCGTGAAGACGACTCTCCCCGGCAATACGAACGATCTGCTGGTCGTTACCGGCGTTCCCACCAGTGAGAGTTTCGCGATGCGGATGCGCAGCGACAACGTCGTGCTGGCCTCCACGCTCGGCATCACGAACTTCCCCGCATCCTCCACGGTTAATTCGCATGTGGACCAGGTTAGCGCGAGCACCACGGCGTCTTCCTTGGCGCTCACCGCGACAGCGGGGGTCAATGGCGGCACGGTCTACTCGCTGGCTCCGGTGGCGGATTCGACGGTCTCGAGTGGAAATCCTGCGACCAATTCGGGCACATCGACCAATCTGTTTATGCAAAGTGGCAGCGGCAGCTTCGGCAACGAGCGGGATTGGTTGAAATTCGATCTGTCGAGTTTGCCTGCTGGCGTCACCATTACGTCGGCTCAGTTGCAGCTCTATTGTTGGAGTGCCGGGACGGCTGCACTGCCAGTCTCAGTGAGCGGCGGCACGACGGACGTTTGGACGGAGACGGGAATTACTTGGAGCGCGCAGCCCGCCTTTGGGAGCGCACTTACGACGCAGACGCTGGTGCCGGGTGCCGTGAATCTCTATTATAATTGGGACGTGACGGCTTTTGCTCAGAGCAAGTTGGCCGATAATAAATTGGTGTCGCTGCTTGCCAAACCTGTCACCGAAAACAACGCCACCGATATCACCTACAAATTCGACAGCAAAGAATTTGGCAGCAACGCGCCGGTCTTACAGGTCACCACCGCAGCCAATGGTCCGGTCGTGACGCTGGCGCAGGTGCAATTCTTTTATCGTTATTCGACGGATAACGTGAGCTGGGGCGCGTGGACGCCAACCGGCACTGACACGACGGCACCGTACGCGGCGAGCTTCGCGTTCCCTCAAGGCTTCGGCTATTATGAGTTCTACAGTCTCGCGACTGATAGCCTCGGTGGCACCGAGTCAGCTCCGCTCGCGGCGCAAACGGCCACGCATTACACGGCGGTAGCGCCCTATTCGACAGTAGCGATCGTGGCGCTGAGCAACTTGACGCAGACCTACAACGGCACGCCAAAGTCAGCCACGGTGACGACGATTCCGTCCGGGTTGACGGTGTCACTGACCTACGATGGTTCGGCGACGCCGCCGACGTTGGCCGCGAGTTACACGGTGGTCGCTACCGTGACTACGCCCGGGTTCACCGGTAGTTCCGCTGGCACGTTTGTGGTGTCGCAGTCCAGCCAGACGATCAGCTTCTCGACTCTGCCAGCCAAGAGCGTAGGTGATTCCGCTTTCGTGCTCACGGCTACCGCGACGTCCGGTTTGCCGCTGACCTATCAAAGTGACAATGCCGCCGTCGCCACAATTTCCGGTGGCACGGTGACCATCGTGGGTGCGGGCACGGCGAACATTACGGCGTCGCAGGCTGGTAACAATGGTTACCAAGCGGCGGCTCCGGTGACTCAGTCGCTGACGGTGAATGCCGCTGCCGCAGGCGCCGGGAGTTCGGATGTTCCCGTGATGCCACTATGGGCACTCGCATTGCTGGCGGGGTTGTTGTTCATCGTGGCGGTGCCGCTGTTGGCCAAAAAACAGCAGGCGGGTGGTTGAGTGATTGCCGGGAAAATGTTGCCGTGTGGAAGCCATCAATCGGGAAGGTTGAGCAATTTGCTTAACCTTCCACGCGCGCTCTTCGCGGCATTTGCTTTTTTCGGATTCACGCTGCCGCTGGCCGCAGTGATTTTTCATTCCTCTGCAGATCCGAATTTTAATACGACCGCACCAACCGGAACATTACTTGGCAGCGGATGGCAATGGACCGGTATTTGGGGTGGCTTTCAAGGAGCGCCGATCGGACCGCACCATTTTCTCGCGGCGCGTCATATTGGAGGAACGGTTGGCGACATTTTCACGTTTAATGGCGTGGGTTACACTACGGTCGCATCGTTCGATGATGCGACGACAGATCTCCGCCTTTGGGAGGTGAGTGAAACTTTTCCGACGTGGGCACCGCTTTATCGCGGCAGCGACGAAGTGGGGAAAGTGTTCATCGTGTTCGGTCGGGGACTCACGCGGGGTAGCGAGGTCCGTGACGTTGCCAGTAATACGCTTCGCGGTTGGCAATGGGGCGCGGGCGATGGGCGGCTGCGGTGGGGAGAGAATGTGGTCAGCTCGGTGGTCGATGGCGGCTCGTATTGGGGCGCGCTGCTGCATGCGACGTTTGATGCGACCGGAGGAGTGAACGAAGCTCATTTGGCCGTCGGCGATTCCAGCGCGCCGGTTTTTATTGATGACGGCACTGGTTGGAAATTAGCGGGGATCGCTGCTGCGGTGGATGGACCGTTCAACACGACGAACAGCGGTTCAGGTTTTAACGCGGCGATATTTG
>JANYFP010000293.1 GCA_025362555.1 Verrucomicrobiota bacterium | reverse complement strand
AGGTCGCGTTCCACCCCATTCAACTGCATGAGTCCGGCTAAGTGATGGCTCGTATCCGCAGATCGGCACCCCGCGTATTCATCGACCGTTTGATCGAGAGGGGCGTTGCCCCGGATTTAATCGGAGCGGAGTCGGGCAACTCGCGTTGATGCTGAATCCCCACCTGACTCCCACCGACCACGTGGGCGAGTTCGTCGACACATTGGCGCATGGTGGTCGATTGGGTCGTGAGCTCGATGGCGACACTGGCGCCTTCCTCCGCCTGGGCGGCGCTGGCTTGGACCAGTTTGTCCATTTGACTGACGGCAATATTGATTTGCTCGAGACCCTGGGTTTGTTCGCCCGAGGCTTGGGTAATTTCGCCGATCAGTTCGTCCATTTCCCGCGACTTGGCGGCAATATGCTGAAGCCGCTCGGCGACTTTGGTGCAGACGGTCGCACCATGGTGACTCTTGTTGACCGAGTCATCGATTTTAGCCGCAGAATCACGGGCAGCGGTCGCACTGCGTTGGGCGAGAGCCCGGACTTCCTCGGCAACGACCGCAAAGCCGGCGCCGGAATCGCCCGCGCGGGCAGCCTCTACGGCGGCGTTGAGCGCGAGAATGTTGGTTTGAAAAGCAATCTCGTCGATGGTCTTGATAATCTTGGCGATGCCACTGCTCGACGCCTTGATTGCCTCCATGGCTTCGTTCATCGCGGCGACTTCCGCAGCGCCGGCATCGGCGGCCATCCTCGTTTCACTGGCGATAACTTTGGCGCGTTGCGCGCCTTCGGCATTGCGCTTGGCCATGCTGGAAATCTCCTCGAGCGAAGCGCTTGTTTCCTCAAGGGATGCGGCTTGGGAACTTGCACTTTCCGCGATACTTTGCCCTGACGATGACACTTGCCGCGAGGCCGCAGCCAGGGAAGTCGAGGTCTCAGTAAGGTCCTGCACAATGTGGACGATTCGACGAGTGATGGTGCGGGCCATCAGGAAGGCCACGATGGTCCCGAGACTGATGCTGACCAGAGACAGCCAAACACTGAGCTGAATGGTATCGCTGGTCTTCGTCGCCAGGTCAGTCTGACCGCCGTCAAATTTCTGTTCCGCAAACTGGCGCAACTGCTGAACCTGCTGTTCGACGTCGTGGGCTTTGCTGGTGAAGAAAGCAAAATCCGCCTTGCTGGCACAGACTGCGAGCGCGTGTTCGAGGGTTTTTCCAAACTGAACCTTCAGATTCTCGAGCAGCTCCTTGGCCGGGGCCTCCAAAGCAGACTTTTCCATCGCCATCACTCCCTCTTTGAACTTGGCCCGACCAACGAAATTCAAGTCGCCCGAAGACGTCGTATACATGACGCAAAGCGTGGCCCGACTGAGATTGCCATACGCTTTCTCATTGATGGCGGACAGCGGCAGAGCTTTCCGGAAAACTTTCGAGAGTTCATCGCGATCACCATTAAATTCCTGCTGCAACTTGATTTTCGCCTCGGCGAGATCAAGCGACTGGTTGGTTGCCTCGGCCAATCCGGCGATATCGGTGTTCAACGATTTGAGCAGCGCCGCCACGGTGAGCACTTTGGGGGCAGCGCCGGGTTCGGTCGGTTTTTGTTCCCCCGATTTTGGCTCTGTCGCCAGGCCTGGCAGTTCCTCCGACTGCACCGAGGAAAACTGGACTCCGCTCAATTTCAGAATTCCCGCTTTCACCCTTTCGAGCGATTGCTGCGCGGTCACGCGAACCTCACTCAAATCGCGTTGCTGCAGGATGAGGAACGAGCCGACCACATTCTTTTCCAGCGTGCGAGTCTCCTCACTCACCGCAACCGCCGTGCGAAAGAGCGGGATGCTGACCTCTTTCGCCTGGCGCACCGTCTGCGCCACCTGGGTGAGTTGCCAATAAACGACTGTGACCACCGCAACAAAGCCGAGGATAACTACCCCGACGGAGGAGAGAATTCGTTTTAACATGACTTTGAGCGGTAGCCGGCGTGGAGGGAGTGGGAGGGGAAGCGGGAGTTATTTCAACAAGACGAGCTCTTCTTTGCCGGCCTGTTCGAGACTTTCTTCCATTTCTTCTTTCATGGATTTAAGATCCGCATCCTTGTGGTCGGCGGCATAGGCCTGCGCGGCTTTGAGCACCATAAACGGTTGGATCATGGCGTGAGCCGGATCGGTGAAGTGTTCGTTCTCTTCGGCTTTCACATCAAAACCGACCTCGTGTCCGGGCTTCGAAAAAATTCCCATATCATGCCATTCCGACTCGATTTCCTTAAAGGACAGTTTCCGGATGTTATCCAGATTCTCAATGTAGAGCGTGATGAACTTGGTACCCTCGGGACGGGCTTTGGCGTATTCGCGGGCCATCCAGATCGCATGGGGGAGCATGGTGTCGACCAGCTTCTCGACTGCGGCGGCGTCAACTTTCTTGGTGAGCGTCATGTCGATTACGGCTTTGGCCGCCACCGCGTAACTGTTGTAGTGGGATTCGACCTGAGCTTTGTCGGCGGCGACGGCCGGGACAGCGAAAGCGGCGAGCACCGCGAGGAGAACAATTATTTTATTTTTCATGGGAGTAAATCGTAAGGGGACAGCCTTTGGGTCGAATGGATTATGGAAAGAAATACGGTGCCGCGCCTAATAACACGCGTTGAGGCGCAAGAGGAAAACGCAGGTGTCGCGTTGGGCGGTGCTGCCACCGGGGTGCCGGATGAATTGAATGTCCGGCTGCAGTTTGAAACGCGCGGAGAGTTTAATCGCGTAACTGACTTCGATCACCTGCTCGAAATCAGGCACCGGACTGGCGAGGTCGGCTAAATGCGCGTTGGCGGAGAAACGGGAACTGAATTCGGCGTGCGCAATTCCGAGCGCCACCACATCCGCCGGCCGGCCCGGGATCGGACCGGTCCACCCCAGCCCCGCGTCAATCGCCCAGCCGACCGCGTTGCGATCCGAGGGAGAAAAGCCGGCGCGAAAAAAAACTTCGATATCGCCGGCCTTGCCGGATTCGCCGGCGAGCGTGTGCTCGATTGCGGCGTAGGAGCCAAAATTGAAGTTGTGCCGGCGGGACTCATGGCCGGAGATCGCGAAGGGCTGTCCCTCGGCATCGTCGCGCATATCGGCGAATACGGCGGTGTGCAGCCATGTGCCCAATTTGAAACGGGTGGCCTTATTGCCCGAAGCAAACTCAGCTTCGGTAATCACAAACCAGCCTTGATCACCTCCGAGTTGATAATGCAGGCCATGCCGGGTTACGGCAGGGTCGCCGGCGGAAGAGTCGAAGGTGTCGCCATCATAAACGCCGATGCGCCAGGCGGCGGCCTCGCCCCACTTGCGTTCCAGGCGAATACCCGGTGCCGCGACATAAAAAGCCGGGCCGGTGTTGACGGTGTTGGCGGAAATAAAAACGGGCCAGCCAAACGCGCTATTAAAAAAATTCCCGCCGGCTTCCGTGCCGGAAAATTCTTCATCGGCCAGCAACACCCCGCCACGCAATGACCAATCGCGCAGGCTCGCTTCGAGCCACCAGGAATAAAGGCGCGCACTAGGGTACCCTTCCGTATTACTGACCGCGAGAAAATCACCCACAAAACATTCCGAGGGGCCTTTGCCCGCCAGAGCGAGCGCGCTGACATAGCCGGTATAATTGAGTCCTTCAGCGTGAGTGTCAGGCTGCTTCCAATCGGCATGCACCAGCGCGAGTCCATGCAGGGCCTGGCCGCTTCGCACTCCGCCAGATAATCCTGCAGATGATTCGACGGTGAGATCCAACCCCGTGCTCCACCCGTCCTCGGCGCGCCCGCCTACAACAAGGACGCCGAAAAACACCACACCAAGCAGACGCCACGCTAATTCGGGGTGTTTTTTAAATGTCATAACGGGGAAATTGGTTAGGTGGCGCTCAGACAGGAACAATTTAGGCACAAAAAAAGGCACAGACACGCCGATACCCTCCAAAAGGGAATTGGCGTAACTGTGCCTTCGACTGACAGGCCCATATGTCCTGCCGGAGAAAGCTGTCCACAACCTGATTGCGAACCTTCGCCTTCCTTATCGGCCGTCCTCGGGCGAACTTTAACTTAGAGTACCCAACTCCCATCATCTCAGAAAGTGTGGGCCAGTTATCCTTCACCGTGCGCGCGGTCCACATCGGCCAAAAATACGCGATCGCTGAATTCCGCATTCACTGATCTCGCGTCACGGCGGGGCCAGCCGTCCGCGGTCAAGCGTGCGCCGCACGGCCTGGGCCAGACTGGCGAAATCCAGCGGTTTCGCCACCAACTCCCCGATGTTAAACCCGCGGAGCTTTTCCCGCGTCCACGAGCCACTGAGACCGCTGACCAGCACGACGGGCAGGTCCTTCCGGATGCGATGCACTTCTTGAATGACATCCAATCCCGTCATATGCGGCATCGTATGATCGGTCACTAGGAGGTCAAACGCTTGCGGCGCGAGGCGGAAGCGATTGAGCGCGTCGATCGGATCGGTGAAAGCGGTCACCAGATAGCCAAGTCTTTGCAGGGTGTTGCGCATGGCTTCGCCCAGCGGTTTCTCGTCGTCAATCAACAGCACGGATTCACCGGAGCCGCGCGGCGAACGTTCATCCTGTTCCGGGGACGCGCTCATCGAGCCGGCGTACTCGGGAAAATAGAGTTCAAAAACCGTGCCCTCGCCCGGCCGGCTGTTCACGGTGATGGCTCCATCGTGATTTTCCATGATGCCATGCACCACTGATAGCCCAAGACCTGTCCCCTCGCCTGGCCCCTTGGTGGTGAAAAACGGTTCAAAGATCCGGGCCACAGTGCTTTCATCCATGCCATGGCCGGTATCGCCAATCGTCAGTCGGACGTAGGCCCCGGGATGAAGTCCATGTTGAAGACGGGCCTGAGACTCGTCCACCACCCTGCGGTTCAGCGTCACTTTCAACTGGCCTGGCCGATCGCGCATCGCATGGGCGGCGTTGGTCCCGAGGTTCATCATGATTTGATGTACCTGACTGCTATCCGCCAACACCAAGGGAGCCTGTTCGTCGATGACCTGAATGATTTCCAACGTGGATGGCAACGAGGCGCGCAAGAGCTGGAGTGCCTCCCGCACGACTGGATGCAATTGCACCGGACGTCTCTCCTGCTGCTGCTGCCGGCTGAAGGTGAGAATCTGCCTCACCAAGTCCTTGGCGCGGTTGCTCGCCGCTCCGATTTCCGCGAGATGCTGGCGCAGCTCGGTGGGACGGTCGATATCCATCACCGCCAGCTCGCGGTAGACAATCAGGGCGCTGAGAATATTATTGAAATCATGCGCGATGCCACCGGACAGCGTGCCAAGGGCCTCAAGCTTCTGGCTCTGCCTCAACTGGGCTTCCAACAGGACCCTTTCTTTTTCAGACTTTCGCCGCTCGGTAATGTCCTCGAACGTACTCAGGATGCAGCGACTGCCCGCGACCTCGATCAGGTCGCCATTGCACAAGGCGATGACAATCCGTCCAGCCTTCGTCTGGAAAGTCACCTCCATTTTGCGTACCGAACCATCCGCCAGCAACCGACGCACCAGTTCGTCCCGCTCACCCGCGTTGATCCAGAGCCCCAGCTCAACCGACGTGCGGCCGATCGTCTCCGCGCGCGTATAGCCGGACACCTGCTCAAACCCATTGTTCACGTCCAGGTAGCGGCCGGTGGCGAGATCTGAAATGCTGAGCGAGTACGGACTGTTGCGAAATGCCTTGGCGAATTTCTCCTCCGACTCACGCAACGCCTGGCTGGCGACTTTTTGCTCCGTGATATCCCGGCTCACCACGACCAGGCAGGGACGCCCGCCGATCTCGACCGGCTCGGCCGAGAACAGAAAAGTGCGCACCTCGCCATCGCGGCTGCGTGATACCACTTCCAAATTCCGCACTGAGCCTCGGGCGCGAAGTTCGTCCCTCATCCGGTCCCGGTCGGCCGGGGAATTCCAGAGCCCCAGCTCCTGCGAAGTCCGGCCGATCAACTGATCTCGCGCATAACCGGACAGTCGTTCGAACACATCGTTTACGTCGAGGATTCGACCTGAATCAATTTCGGAGATGGAGATCGCGTCGGGACTGGTGCGAAACGCTTTGGCGAATTTCTCCTCCGAATCCCGCAAGGCCTGCTCGGCCTGGAGCCGCTCGGTAATATCCCGCAACGCGGTGACATTGTGCGGCCGATCTCCAATCGTAACCAGTTCCGCTGACAACTCACCGACGCGCAGGCCTCCTTCACGCGATTTAAATCGTGCGACAAAATCCCGCACCGAACCTTCACGATGCAAAAGTTTCACGAACCGGTCCCGCTCTTCGAGATCAGCCCAAAAGCCCAGCTCGACGGGACTCCGGCCAATTATCTCTTCCCGGGGAAGACCGAAAAACCGGCAGACTCCGGGGTTGATGTCCACATAGCGGCCACTCGCCATCTCATGCACTGAAATCGAGTCGGGAATCGCCCGAAACGCCTTGGCGAATTTCTCCTCCGAATCCCGCAAGGCCTGCTCCGTCTGTTTGCGCTCCGTGATATCCATGACCGCAAAGACGGTCCCAGCCGCCGGATTTGCCGGGTCGAACAAAACCGCATTGATCGCGACATCGATCAACCGGCCGTCCTTGGTTATGAAGCGAGCTTCAAACGAGGCTTCATTCTGCTCCTCCAACCTGGCGTATTGCCGCCCTACCACCTGGTATTCTTCGTCAGTGGCATAAACCATCCGCGCATCCTGGCCGTATAATTCTGCAGGCGTATAACCGAGCATCTGCACCAAGGCACCATTCGCTTCCAAAATGATGCGGTTCACGACCCGGGCAACGCCGATGGGGGCGACGCCAAGGATGCTCTGGAGTTGCGCGAAACTATCCTTCAAAGCCGCTTCCGCCCGCCTTCGCTCTGTGATGTCGAGAGTGACGCTTAACATACATTGCCGCCCCCCAATGCTGATCGGACTGCAGCTCACCACTCCACAGAGTTCCCGCCCATCCTTCGCGTGAAACCTCACTTCGAAATCATCGACGCGCCCGCGTTCCTGCAGTTGCTTCAC
>JANYFP010000292.1 GCA_025362555.1 Verrucomicrobiota bacterium | reverse complement strand
GATTGAACGGACAAATTATCCGCCCCCAAGTCCACCGCGAGACGCCTTGAGGTGTAGGCTACACCAGCGGCGCGTTCGCCTGACCGCAGGCGGCTAAATCATCTTAAATCCTCAGTCGCGCACTCGCCTTTCCCCGCCCTCTTCCCTTTCCTGCCGCGACCACCCCACCTGCGCAGTGATTTCAATTTACGACACCCTCATCATCGCCACTTACCTGGTGTTCCTGGCCTCCATGGGCTGGATCTTCCGCCGTTTCAACAAGGGCAGCCAGGACTACTTCGCGGGCGGATTTCGGATGGCGTGGTGGATGCTCGGCGCGAGTTCCTTCATCTCGAATTTCAGCTGCTGGCTCTTCACCGGCGCAGCCAATATCGCCTACACCTACGGCATCCTCATCTTTGGTTTTTTCGCCATCGATATCCTCGGATTCATCGTCAGCTATTTCTGGTTCGCTCCACGCTTCCGCCAACTGCGGCTCGTCACCGCGATGGATGCAGTCCGACTCCGCTTCGGTCGGGTCAACGAACAATTCTTCACGTGGCTCAGTTTTGTGAGTTCGCTCGCCATCGCCGCCGTGTGGATGGTGAGCCTCTCGGTCATTTTGTCATCGGCATTCAAATTCCCTCCGACTCAAGTCATCGCGGTCACTGGGGTTGTCGTGGTCTTCATCGCGTTGCTCGGAGGAAATTGGGCGGTCGTCGCCAGTGATTTTATCCAGCTGCTCGTACTGCTGAGCGTGACAATCGTCGCCAGCATTTTAACCGTCGTTAAAGTTGGCGGACCCGCCGCATTCATCGCGCAGATCCCGGCCGGCCATTGGCAATTCTTTCATCCCGCCGGGTCGATTCCCTACGACTGGCTCTACCTTGTGACCGGCCTGATCAGCGCGAGCTACATGAAAAACAACGTCACTTACGCGGCGAAATACATCGCCGCGAAAGATGGCCGCGATGCCCGCCGCTCGTCGCTCATCCCACTCATCGGATACGTGGTGATGCCGTTCGTCTGGTTTATTCCGCCGCTCGCCGCGTTTACGCTCGTGCCGGATTTGAGCGAACATTCCCGCATGCGGATCCCCGGCGAAGCGGCCTACATCGCCGTCGTGCTCAAGGTTCTCCCGAGCGGGCTCATCGGCCTCATGATCGCCGGCATGTTTTCCGCGACCATCGCAAGCATGGATGTCGCGCTGAACAAAAACGCGGGCTTCTTCGTCAAAAATTTCTACCAACCCATCCTGCGCCCACGCGCCACCGACCGTGAGCTGGTCTTCGCCGGCGAAATCGCAACCGTCGTCTTCGGCGTGCTCATCACCGGCTTCGCGCTCGCGATGGTGGCCGGCTCCACCGTCTCGCTCTTCGACGCGTTTCTCTACATGAATGCGTACCTCGGCGTGCCGCTGTCGATCCCGATGTTCCTCGGCATGATTGTCCGCCGCGTTCCGCGCTGGGCCGGTTGGGCCACCACGCTTTTCGGCATTCTCACCACGGCGTTTTGCTACTTGTTCGTCCCGACAACCGCCGGCCATGCCCTGCTGGCACCGGTGCTCGGCGACACGATCTACACGTACCTCATCACCAATAAATTTGTGATCACGCATCTCGTGGGCGTGCCGCTGACCATGTTGTTTTTCTTTGCCACGCGCCTCTGGTACCGGCCGCATGCCGACGCAGTTTATGTCCAGCAGACCGCCGAATTTTTCCGCAAAATGAATACGCCGGTGGATTTCGAAAAAGAAGTCGGCGGAGACAACACGCCGGCGCAGGCGCGCATCCTCGGCCTCATTGCCTGCATCTACGGCGGCTTCATCACCGGAATGCTTTTAATTCCCAATCCCTGGTTGGGCCGCGCCGGCATCGGCGCGTGCGCGCTGTTTCTCTGGGGCGTGGGCGCCGCCCTCCTGCTCTATTCCCGCCGAGCCGGCCGCCGCAATGCCGCCGCCCAAAATCCTGCCGCTTCCGTCCCATGTTAAAACCCCAACGCAACTCCGTGCGCGAACTCGTTTCGCTGGACGGATTCTGGCAATTCCGGCGCGATCCGGAAAAAACTGGCGAAGCTTCCGGCTGGCCCGCTGGCTTCAGCCCCGAATGCGAGCTCGCCGTGCCCGGCAGTTGGAATGAACAGCGTTCCGACCTGATGTATTTTTTCGGGTGTGGCTGGTATCAGACCCGTTTCGCCGCACCCGCACAGTGGGCGCAGCGCGGCGCGTGGCTGCATGTCGGCTCCGCTCAGCGTCGCGCGCGCGTCTGGCTGAATGGCAAAGCCGCCGGCTCACACCGCGGCGGTTGTCTGCCCTTCGAATGCAATCTCTGGCCCTTCCTGCACGCCGGGGAAAACCTGCTTGTGATCGAAGTCGACGGCTCGCTCGATCCGTGGGATCTGCCACCCGCCCGCTTGCTCGAAGGCGAAGAGCGCGCCGGTTTTCATAACAGCAATCCTGCGGTCACCTATGATTTTTTCCCTTACGCCGGGCTTCCGCGCTCGGTGAGTTTGCAACTCACACCGACGCCCACGCGGATTGAGACGCTGCGCATCGTCCCACGGCTGGCAGCCGATGGCAGCGAAGCCATGATCGAAGTGACCGTCGAATGCTCTGGCACCAGCGGCCCGCGGAGTCTGGGCATCGATGTGGAAATCGACGGCATCACTCAGCAGGCGGTGCCCGATTCAACGGGCCGGGCCGTAATCCGATCCAGCCTTGCCCACCCGCGACTCTGGGACGTGGGTCAGCCGGAACTGTATGTCGCGCGAGTGTCACTGCATGCCGCCGGTCGCGCGCTCGATGCCTACGAGCAAACTTTCGGCGTGCGCACCGTCGAAGTGCGGGGCGATGAATTTCTGCTCAACGGACGACCGGTGTTCTTCACCGGATTCGGCAAGCACGAGGATTTCGCCGTCGCTGGTCGCGGATTTTTCCCGCCTCTCGTGGTGCGTGATTTCGATTTGCTCCGATGGATCGGCGCCAACTCATTCCGCACCTCGCATTATCCGTACGCCGAGGAATGGTATGAGTACGCCGACCGCCACGGCGTGCTCGTGATCGCAGAGACCCCGTTCGTCGGATTCAACACGCGCATGTATTGCCCCGAGGTGATCGACCGCGCCTCGGGCCTCATGCGCGATATGATTCAGCGCGACCGGCATCATCCCAGCGTGGTCGTGTGGAGTCTCGCCAACGAGCCCGACATCGACACAGCCGAAGGCGACGCATTTTTCCGCCGGCTAGCCACCGAGGCGCGGACGCTCGATCCGACGCGCCCCATCACTTACGTCGCGCATCGCGAGCCGGAAAACAACCGCCCGATGGATTGCTACGACCTCGTCTGCGTGAATAAATATTATGGCTGGTACGAGCAACCCGGTGAAATCGCGGGCTCGCTCGCGGCTTTTGGGGCATGCCTTGACCGCTTCCGCGCGGCGTTCAAGAAGCCGGTGATGATTGCCGAGTTTGGCGCCGATGCGATTGCGGGCGTGCACCTGCAGCCAGCGGAAATGTTTTCCGAGGAATACCAAGCCGATATCGTCGCGGCCCAATACCTCGAAGCGCGCCGCCGTCCGTGGGTGATAGGCGCGCACGTCTGGGCCTTCGCCGATTTCAAGACGGCGCAATCGATCACGCGCGTCACGATGAACCGGAAGGGAGTTTTTACGCGCGACCGACAGCCGAAGCTCGCCGCGCACCGCTTGCGCGAACTCTGGCAGCAACCGGCGCTCCCGGCCGAAGTTTGACGCTCAACCCAATTGTGGGCGGGGTGCCGTCACCCCGCTCTGGAAGCAATGCCTCGCGGGGTGAGGGCACCCCCGCCCACAGTTTCATTGAAAACGCTCAATCCCTGACCTACTTCGGACTCAACCCCGGCCAGGGCGTGATCGCGTTTAGCGCCGGGACAATGGCGCGGCGGATGGCCAGGAAATCGATCGAGCCCGTCTCGCGGTAGAGTACTTTCCCGTCGGGGGCGAGCAGCAGCGTGTACGGCAGTGCGCCGCTCCACTCCGGATCGAGCGCCTCGATCATCGCATATTTATCCGTGATCCCATAAATCAGATTTCGCGTCGACGCGTGGTGCTGTTCGAGAAATTTCAACACCTTGGTTTGTTCGTCGGGAAATTGCGCGGCGAGAGTCACCAATTCAAAATCCCGGTGACGAAAACGGAGATTGTGCTCGATGAGCTCGTCAAACTCCGAAACACACGGGCCGCACCACGTGGCCCACACATTGATCAGTCGCACCTTGCCCGTGCCCGCGTCGGTCCGCAGAGCGTGAAGCGCGGCGGCATCGACCGGGGCGAGCGCGACCGGTTCCTGCGCGACCTTTTCGCGCCAACGCAGATTGTCCGCGGTTTTCTCCGCCCACTTGAGCGAACAACCGAACACCTTCGTGCTCGTGACCGCCGGTTCGCGACCGGCCAGCAATGCTTCGATCGCGTCGCGCGTATCGTGGTGTTTGCTCAGGTCTTCGCGTTCGGAATCGTCAATCCGTCCCTGAAAGCGCAGGTGCCGGGCGCGATCAAAAATATAGATATGCGGCGTGGCGACGGCACCGAATTTTTGCACGATGGCCTGGGTGGGGCCATCATCGGCGTAGGGATAATTGTAGGCTTTGTGGGCGGCGCGAATTTTCATTTCCGAGAAGGTATCACCGAGATCGGTGTAGCCCATTTCATCGAGACGAACGGCATCGGCGTGATTCGCATTGATCGCGAACAGCGCAACACCGCGCGACTGATAATCCTGCGCCAATTGTTTCAGCCGGCCCTCGTAAGCCTGCGCCGTCGGGCAATGATTACAGGTGAAGACGATCACCAGCACTTCAGATTTTGCGAAATCAGCCGGCGTGTACTCGTGTCCATCCGTGCCCGGCAATTTAAAATCAGGCAATGGCGAGCCGAGCGGCAACAGCGGATGATCCGCCGCCATCGAGTGACAGAACGCGACGGTGAGAAAGAGCAGGCAGGCAATAGTGGTGCGCATGGGAAATTTGTTCTTAGCCGAGCTTTGAAATAAAATGAAATTCGCCCGATGATTCAGTGGATCGATTGGAGGAGGAGATCGAGTGGAGCAGCGGATCGAGTGTAGGAGCTTGTTTACAAGCGATTCAGCAAATACGTCCGCTGGCGCGGACAGTGATCGCCTGCACACCGGACCAAGCCGAAGCGAACTTCGGGGTATTGGACCCACTGAGAATAAACACCCCGAATAGGTTTACCATAAATCAACCTCATTGCTTTGGTTGATAGCGGACGTACGCCACTTTGAGACTGTCGGGCGACCACGATGGGGCGTTAATCGTGCCCTGCCCGCCAAAAAGTGTGACGAGCACTTTGGCTTCACCACCGCTCGCCGGCATGAGGCGAAGCCTCACTTCTTGGTCTGCCGGATGACCGGAAACACCCTGCGCGTAGCTCAGGAAAATTATCCATTTTCCATCGGGCGACGGATGCGCGTACCAGTTATTATAATCATCCTTGGTCATCTGTTCATGACCCGAGCCGTCGGCGAGCATCCGCCAAATCTGCATGTGGCCGGAGCGATCGGAATTGAAATAGATCCATTTTCCGTCGGGCGAAAAGTCGGGGCCATTGTCGGAAGGATTCGTCCCGACGAGGGGTTTTTCCTCTCCGCCCGCGACCGGAATCGTAAACAACCCGGCCTTGCCGTCGCGCTCCGCGTAGTAAACCAGGGTCTGGCCATCGGGTGACCAACCGAGCCAATACGACGGCGCCAACGGGGTAATTTCCGTCGGAGTACCGCCTGTAATCGGAAGCAGGTAGATCCGGGAATGTCCGTCTTTGGTGCGATCACTGATCACGAGGCTCCGACCATCGGGGGAAATGCCGTGATCGTTATTGGCCTTCACCGCGAATCCCGTGTTGAGCAATTCGGGCCGGGCCACTCCCGCCAAGGGCAGACGATAAATCCGGCCTTCCCCATTAAAATAGAGCGAGGAACCATCGCGCGCCCAAAGCGGAGCTTCGATAAGATCGTTGGTATGATAAACACTGCGCCGGTCACCAGAAACGATCGTCACCGTTTCAAGGGAGCTGCGCACGGCCACAACTTCCTTGGTCGGAGCAGTGAGCTCGACCTTCGAAAACACGGCGCTTTCAAAGGCATCAGCATTGTGCGCACAAACGCCGAGCCCGAGGTAGAACGCACCCTTGAAAGGCAACCGGACCGAGCAACCCGAGGGATGCAATACTCCGTCCGCACCGGCCAATGACATATAAATCGTGTCACCAATCTTCTCGAGGCGGAGACGGTGGGGCGCGGAAATTGCGGTCTGTACTTCGTGCGTCACATCACCGGACGTCTCGCGAAATTGGAGGGAAGTCAGGCCGTCACCGTGCACGGCGACGTCGGCGTAAGCTGAGTCCGCGTCGAGCGATTGGCGAACAATCAGACACGCCTTGCGGTGCGGCTCCGGACTCTGACCGACAAAAGTGATGTCGGCGGAAAGCGCGATATCGCCCTCCATTTTCGTCCACACGTAGTGAAAGGAATCGGTCTTCGCCCACAGGTTAAGCCCACTGCCCCCGATCGTGTAGGTGCCGGCCGCCGCATCGTAAGCCATCGTACCCGCTCGCTTGGGTGCACCGATATCGGTGTGGTCCGTGAAAAGACCGAGGTCCGGCTTCGCCATTCCAGCCGGCGCAGCAGTCAAAACAGCAGAAACACCCAGACAAAAAAACAGTGCCCGAACCTGCCGCCACGCACCAGCAAAGCGAGAGGGAGACACGTCCGAAGCCGCAATTGCGGCGGAACGTCGTGAAGAGGTAATCACGCAGAAAACAAAAATCCGGAGCCGCCGAAGTGCAAGTTTATCCCAGCCGGAGATGACGTTGGCAAATGCGACCCAATAGGAGCAATCGCTACTTCAGCAGGGTCTCGTGTAGGATTCGAGGGGGACAAAGGTTCGAACTGAAGTCTTTCCTTCGTCCCCTTCGCTGCTTCGCGCGACGATTGGTTTTGAGCGTCCACCCCACCCACCGGCACGATTCCGATTCAGCGCGCGGGCGGAGTGCCGTGATGCGCTTTGTGGGCGGCGTACGCGGCGGTGTCGGCGAGCATCGCGTCGATCGTTGCGACCAATGGCTCCAAGCGCACAAGGCCGGCAAACACCGCTTTGTCGCCGATGGCGTCCGTTAAAATAAACGCGGGACGCTGACTGATTTGGTGCGCGAAAAACTCCGCCGTGCTCGCCTGCACGCGCGCCAGCACTTCAGCCGACTCCGCAGCTTTACGCAATTTCTTCGCGTCCAATTTCGCCGCTTTCGCCGCGATGGCCACGGCCCGCGCCAGATCGCCGACCTTAATGCCCTCGCGAACGGCGGCGTGAGTCAGCGCCAAACGAATGCGATCATCCGTCACGCCGAAATCTTTGCCCGCTTCGGCGACGAGATTCGGCGCATGATAGACGCCTTGGCGCTCCGCTTCGAACCAGCCGGAGTTCAATTTATACGGCGACCGCATCACTGTGCCGCCGCTGCGCTGATAAAACCAATCCGCCTGCGCTTGGGAAATCGGAAAATCACCGGGATTCATCAACGCGATTTTCCATTCAAATTCGGCGCGCCCGGCGTAGCGTGTTTTCAACTCGGCCCAGACCGGATCGACCCAGTGGCACCATGACGACAGCACCTCAAGATAGTAGGTAACTTTCATGTGCGGATATTTTCCCTTCAACGAAACCACGTCAATGTCGCAACGACTCTCCACCGGTACAGTTAACGTCTCGATTTCATGGGATTTAACGGCGGTTAAGATTTGACCACTGCTCATGGGATTCTGGGCCCTGCTTCAAGCAGGTGGTCGCACCCGTTGATCGAAGTTGGTCCAGCCTCCCCGGCTGTACTCAGATCGACAGCCACAGCTAGGTCGCATGGGTTAGCCTGACGAACTTGACCAAAAATCGGACGAAGAATTAGCGCCAATTTGCCGCCCGAAAATCCGCGCTCGGGTGGGTTGCTCCCGAACACAGACGTAGTTCCAGATTTACAAGCCACCAGAGCTCGACAATAAAGCGCATCCACGCCGTATGCCTCCCCGCCGCCCGCCAAAATTCACCGGTCTATTTTTCGACGAGACCGTAGAAGATTCTGCCTGGATTCGCGAACGTGGCACGGTCGTTCTGCCTGCGTTGGAAAACGCTCCGCAGCTCGCTGTCATCGGCGAACTTCTCCCCGCTTCGGGCGCAACCGCGACGATGGGACCACTCGGTTTGGAAATCTCCCTCGATGGCGAACTGAAACTCACGCGTGCGGAGATCGCTCCCGGTCCCTTTCGCATTGCACTGGATTGGCCCGAGTCAACCACGCCCACCGGCCACCGGCTTGAACTCCGACTGCTCGGCGTATCCAGCAGCAATACGCTGGCCTGGCTCGGTCGCGTCACCGGTCTGGGCTTCCTGCAGGTCTGGCGCCGCCAGCCCCGCAATCGCCGGCTGCGGATCCAACGCATCGAGGCCGGCGGCGAAATCCTCTTCGACTTTTCCAATCGTGCTTCACCGTGGAATCAGACGATCGCCCGACGCGCGTTGGAAGTGGGCATGAACCTCATCGGTTTCTACCGCGCCATCCTCGGCGTCGGTGAATCCGTCCGCTGCGCCGCGCGCGCCGCCGATGCCGCCAAGCTTCCGCTCGCGTGCATTGACCTGAAACTACACTGCAAAAATCCGCTCACCGATGACGCTTTTACCGCGCGCTTGCAGACGGAAAATCCGCATCCAGTGAACGTGTTTCACCTCGATGCACCGGCGTCCGGCGACATCGATCATCACCACGGCCCCGGCTTCCGCGCCGGCAAATACAATATCGGTTACTGGGCGTGGGAACTGACTGATTTCCCTGACGCTTGGACGCATTACGCGGACTATTTCGACGAGATTTGGACTCCCTCCCGCTTTGTCACCGAAGCCATCGCCCAGAAAGTTTCCGTGCCCGTGCTCACCATGCCCCACGCCATTTTCTTCCCGCGGCCTTCGGGTGATTTTCGGCAGAAATATGGCCTTCCCGCAGATAAATATCTTTTCCTTTTTCTCTACGATTTGAATTCCTACTCGGAGCGGAAAAATCCCGCCGCAGCGGTGGAGTCGTTCCGCCGTTCGGACCTCGCCGGGCACGGCGCGGTGCTCGTCATCAAGGTGCATAACGTCGAGGGCAATCCCGCGGATTTCGAACGCTTGCGGGCAGCGACGGCGGCCCTGCCCGGCACGATTCTCATCACGCAAACCCTCGCGCGACACGAAATCTACGAGCTCGAATCGGCCTGCGATTGCTTCGTCTCGCTGCATCGCTCCGAAGGTTTCGGTCTCGCGGTCGCTGAATGCATGTACCTCGGGAAACCGGTGATCTCCACGGATTGGTCCGCCACCGCTGAATTTGTTTCAACGACCAACGGCTGCCCGGTGCGCTGCCACTTGGTCACGCTGGAACGGAACCACGGGCCATACGCCAAAGGACAAACGTGGGCCTCACCCGACCTCGATCACGCGGCGGAATGGATGCGGCGACTCTTTCAAGATCGGGTGCTCGGACATCAGCTTGGCTCTGCCGCTCGCGCCACGATTGAAGAAAGGTTTTCCCCCGCCGTGATCGGTGCCCGCTTCCGTCAGCGCCTCGAAGCCATCGCCAGTTGGTAGGATAAACTTTCCGGTTCCTCGCTACTGCCGGTGGGTAAACGCGAAAACAGATCCAAGGCCCCGGAGGGTTTGACCGCAAATTGGCTTCATCAATGGATGAATCCTTGAAAGTGCGGCTTCGACTCATCGTCTCCACCATTAGGTCTCGGGAACCTGCCTTGATTGATCGTCGCTCGTTTGGGTCGATCTCGGCGCCACCCCCCATCGAAAACAGCGAGGAACCAACTTTCCCGATCTGATCCGCGAAGTTGATCCACAGAGATCCGCGCCGGACGATTCCCTTTCTCTAAGGCGCCGGTTCGGCCGGCAATTCCCGGAGCACATCGAGGTGGAGATTCTGCAGCACAAAAGCCAGCGCGCGCGGATCGGAATTCACTTGAACCGACGGCGTATCAGTTTGCCACTCGAGTAGATTTCCCCCCGGCAGCAACCGCAGGGCCGACAGCGAGGCCGTGATCAGTTGATTGTCGCCCATGGTCGTCTGCCAGATTTCTTCGCCATTCAACTTGAGATGAACCGTCCGGTGTCCGGCCGCGAAGGTCGAAAACCGCAACCGCCCTTTCACGACAAAAGAATGGGGATTGAAAATCTTATGCTCGGCATTGCCGCGCGCCCAGCACCAGAAAAAGCTTCTGAATCCTTCCGGCGAATACCAGCCGGTCGTGTATTGCATCGTCATGGCCCGGCCCGACGCCGTGCTGAAGAGCGACGAATTCCCCCCCATGACATAACCTTCAATCGCGGGCGGCTGCAGTTCGAAAAAGGCCGCCACCAGCGTCAGGTTACCCGCGAGCAGGACCAACCGCCACCAGCGTCCCATCGGGACGAGAATATTAAACGCGAGCTGCATCGGCAACAACACCCGCGAAGCCGCGCCTGGATAGCCTTCCCACACGGCGTCACCCAACACGATCATCAGCACCGCAAAACTCATCCCCACCCGCCACCACGCGCGGTCCCATTGCGGCCGCAGTACCAAAAAAAGAAACTGCACCGTCAGAGTGATCAGCATGAAAAATGACCAGAGCGCACCAAAATTGGGCCAGCCCACGTCCGGTAATTCCCCCATCACTTGCCGCCACTTGTGCAGGTAGGCCACGAAGGGCCAGTCGAAATTGCGCTGTCCAGCATCCATGACCGGACCTAATTTCAGCGAGAGATAAAGCAGCCATAACACCAACGGCGCGGCGACCAGCGCTCCACGGATGATTGCCAGCATCCAGGTTTTAAAATCAGCTCCGCGCTTCGGCAGCAACGACGCCGCTCCCAGCAAATTGGTCTCCTTCCCCAAGCCGCTCACCGCGAGCACCAACGTGGACCACCAAGGCCGGCCCTTGTCCGCCAGAAAAAGTCCCAGCGCAATCAGGAGCAGGCTCGGCCCATCGACGAGCGCATTGCGCACGCTCACGCTCACTCCGAGGGAAAAAAGCACTCCGATCCAACGCAGGAAGCAATCCCAGTCCCGCGGAGGAAACCAATGCAGTAGCAGCACCGCGAGGACCAGCCAGCAAAAGGCATTTTGCAACGCGTACGCTTGCAAAATGGCCGGCGGACTCGCTCCACCGAGCAGAAAGGCCGTCGCTGGAAACAAAATCCGCCGAGCCCGGTAAGCCAGATTGTCCACTGCCTGCTTGAGTTGGGTGTTTTGCAGCGAGGGATCCATGGCGATCTGCACATAATACTGGGCATCGTAGCCGCTCGAGGAGCGCTGGATGTAATAATCCATTTTGCGCACCTTGCTCAACCGCACTTCCTCCAGATTACCACCGAACGCGATGAGATAGCTAAAGCCCTTCCCGGGAATATAGAACTGCGAGAGCACCATCAAAAAAAGCGCTACGCCGCCAGCGTAAGCCAGGGTGACCAGCGGGTCGATGCCCCGCCGGGTGAACCACGCGCGAAAAACCGTCCATTTTTCACGCCAAGTCATGCGTTAATAAATGCGGATTGGTTCCGGCCGGGAGATTCACCGGGTTTTTTAGTTTGAGCCACTTTTGCAAACAATGGCACCCTCGCACTTCCGACAACGCTAAATAATGAACGATCTCGCCCCCGACCTCCGCCGCCCCTGCCCCGCTTGGCTGCGCTTCGGCCTCTTTGGGTTGCTGGCCGTGGCCGTTTTTAGCTACGCAATTTTTCTCCAACGGTATATTTCACCCTACGCGGGCGGATCGGATTCGTCGGGCTACCTGAACAGCGCCCAGCTCTTGAGCCACGGAAAATTATCCACGATGCCACGGCCCTTGCCGGGATTCTCCGCGAACTCCTTTGGCTCATTTTCCAATGTGCCGCTGGGTTTTCTGCTGCGACTGGACGGTCACATGGCACCGACTTATCCCACAGGCTATCCCTTGCAATTGCTCGCCGCGTCTGCGTTCGGCTGGTCCCACGCCGCGATCATCGTAAACCTGAGCACAGCGCTGCTGACTGGTTACCTCTTGTTTCTTTTTTGCCGCAAACTCGGGATCAATGAAGGTCTTTCTTTCGGTGGCGTGGCCCTGCTTTGGCTTTGTCCGCTGTTTCTCTTTTCCGCCTTTCAACCGATGAGTGACCTTTCCGGCGTCTGCGCGTCGCTGATCGTTCTTTACAGTGCTCTGTTCGCTCGGGACCACTGGAAAAACGCCGTCCTGTGCGGTGCAGCGTTGAGCCTCGCCGTACTCATCCGGCCTTCGAATCTGCTGCTCGCGGTGCCTGTGCTCGTCGCGCTCGGTTTTCGTTTGCGCTCCTGGTGGCTGGTCGGACTGGGCGGACTGCCCGGTGCGGCTTTTTTTGGTTTCTACAATTGGCAAGTCTACGGGTCGCCAATTGCCACCGGTTATGGAGACGTCTCGGCGATTTTCAGCCGGGAAAACCTCCCGCATAATCTCGCGCATTTTTCCCACTGGATTCCCATTTTGCTTTCACCCCTGGTCGTCCTCGCGCTGGCCGCGCCTTTCGTCCAGGCCGGCCGGCAGCGCGCCTTCGCCGTGCTCGCCGTGTGGGCGATCACGCTGATCGGATTTTATGCCTTTTATTATCACGCCGGGGAGACGTGGTGGTATCTCCGCTTTATCCTCCCGGCGTTCCCTGCGCTGATCATCGGAGCCATGCTTATGCTCGAAACCGGGTGGCGCGCGACCCAATCACGACCGATCTTCGCTGGCGTGGTCCTCACAATGCTGCTGATTTTTGGCCTGGGTTGGCAATTAAACCAATTCAGACCGCTGGACGTGCTGTTTTTAAAGGCGAACGAACGAAGCTACCCGGACGCCGCGCAATGGGCGAAACAGAAATTGCCCGCCAATTCAGTCATCTTCTGCATGCAGGTCAGTGGCGCGTTTTTCTACTACACGGACTTTTTGCTTTTCCGCTGGGAGCAAATCGCGCCGGAAAAATACCGCCCGCTGCTCACCGCCATTGCCGAGCAAAACCGACCGATCTACGCCGCACTCTTCGAATTCGAAACCGACGAAGCGTTGAAAGAAATCGGCGGACACTGGACCAAACTCTCCACGGTCGGCCAAGTCACTTTTTGGCAACGGCAACCTGAATAACTGTGCTGCTCTTCGACGCCACCCACACCAGTCACACGCGCGCGCAAACCGGCATTCAGCGAGTCTGCCGCTCATTGTTCGCCGAGCTGAATAAGACGCAGGAAGTGACCGGCATCTGCCGCGATCCCTACCACGATACGTGGCGTGCACTCAGCGCGACCGAACTCAAACAAGTGCAGCACGCCGGTCCGGCCAGCGGTTCCCGCAGTTCAATCTGGTCGCAGCGCCAGCGTCTCGCCGGCCACGGTCGCCGCCTGCTCGGCATCCGCGCGGAACTGCCCGCCGCCACCGGCTTGGTGTGCCCGGAAATTTTTTCCGCGAAAGTGGGTGCGCACCTGCCAAAACTTTTTCCCTACGTGCACGGTCCACGTGTCGCCGTGTTCTACGACGCGATCCCGCTGCAATTCCCCGAATTGACTCCGCCCGGCACCGTCGCGCGGTTCCCGGCGTACTTGCGTGAACTGCTCCAATTCGACGGCATCGCCGCGATTTCAGAAACCTCCGCCGCGATTCTCCGTGATTACTGGCAATGGCTGGGCGTGACGAACCCACCGCCCGTCGCCGCCATTCCGCTCGCCATCGGATCGAAACAGCCGTCGCCCGTCGTCGCCAGCGCCGCGACCGATTCGCCCCGACTCCTCTGTGTCGGCACCATCGAAGGCCGGAAAAATCACCTCGCCCTGCTTGAGGCCTGCGAGGCGTTGTGGCGCGACGGCCTGAAATTTGAACTACAACTCATCGGCCTCGCGCGGCCCGACACCGCGGGGCGCGCGCTGGAAAAAATCGCCGCGCTTCAGGCCGCCAGGCGGCCTTTAATCTATGAAGGCGTCGCCACCGATGAGGAAATCAGCGCGGCCTATCGCGCCTGTGCGTTTACAGTTTACCCGTCGTTGATCGAAGGCTTCGGCCTGCCAGTGCTGGAGAGCCTCGGCTTTGGCAAACCCTGCATTTGTTCCGCGAAGGGCGCCCTCGGTGAATCCGCCCGCGCCGGCGGATGTGAAGCAGTGGAATCGGTGGACGCGTCCAGTCTGGCCGCAGCCATCAAACGGTTATTGCAACATCCCGATGAGCTCGCCGCCCTGGCTGCAGCCGCTCACGCCCGGGAATTCACCACGTGGTCCGGCTACGCCCGATCGCTCACCACCTGGATGGCAACGCTGTCGCGCCGCGAGTGAGCGCGATGTCCTCCGTCGTAGGTCAGCAAGCTTGCTTGCGCCTGCGCCGAGCGAGCCGGCCCGACATCAATCCGCGCGTGCAAGCACGCTGGCTACGTCAGATAACCCGACTTAACCACAGAGTTGAACCCGTAGGCTCAAAATCCCGCTGAAATCGCCCCCGGCCTTTGCGGTTGCTAAGGGTTCTTTCCTGTCCTGTAGTTTGCCCCAGTTTCCATGGCCCTTTCCCTTTTCACCAAGAATAAAAAAGCAATCATCGAGCGCGCGCAGGACGACTACGCGACAAAGATGCGGCTGAAATACAAGCCCTACTACCACGCGATGGAGGCGCAGCAGGGCACCCATATCCAGCTCCAAGGGCGAAATATGGTGATGCTTTCGAGCAACGACTACCTGGGCCTCTCCTTTCATCCCAAAGTAATCGAAGCCTGCGCCGCCGGGGCCAAAGCCTGGGGCTCCAGTACGACCGGCGCCCGCATTTCCAACGGCTCGCGCTCTTACCATGTCGCCTTGGAAGAAAAACTCGCCGCCTTCCTCGGTCGCGAGGCGTGCCACGTCAGCGTCGCCGGCTATGTTTCTTGCTGCTCCGCCGTGGCTTCGTTCGCGCAAAAAGGTGACCTCGTACTCGCCGATAAAAACATTCACTCGTGCCTCTGGGATGGCATTCGCCTCTCGATGGCGACCGCTGAGCGCTTCAGTCACAACAACCCGGAGGATCTCCGGCAGATCCTCAAAGGAGTCCCTCATTCCACGCCAAAAATGCTCGTTGTCGAAGGGGTTTACTCGATGGAAGGCCACATCGGCCGGCTGCCCGAGCTGACGCAAATTGGCGAAGACGCCGGTTGCTTCACCGTCGTGGACGATGCCCATGGGCTCGGCGTCCTGGGCCGGCAAGGCCGCGGAACCGTCGATCACTTCAAATTAAATGAGAAGGTCGATATTCTTTGTGGTTCGATGTCGAAATCACTCGCGAGCACCGGCGGTTTTATCAGCGGTTCGCGTGACTTGATTGAATACCTTCGCACCAATTCCAAGCAGACCCTTTTCAGCGCGGCCATCAGTCCCAGTTCGGCCGCCGCCGCCTCGGCCTCGCTCGATATCATGCAGGCGGAACCGCAGCATCTCCAGCGCCTGTGGCGCAATACCAAACGCTACCGCGAAATGCTCAAAGGCCTCGGACTCGACACGTGGGACAGCGAAACTCCCGCCGTCCCGATCGTGCTCGGTTCGAAGGAACTCGTCTACCGTTTCTGGCAAGCCCTGCTGGAGAAAGGCGTCTTCACCGTCATGTCGATCGCACCCGCCGTCCCGCCCGGCAAAGATTTAATTCGCACGGCCGTCTCCGCGCTGCACAGCGACGAGGACCTCGAGAAAATCGCTGCGGCCATGGCGTACGCCGTAAAGCAGATGTAAGGCGAAGGCGCAGCAGTTGGGCCCACGGAACACCCGAAAGGCGCGAAAGAAAAGACGGACATTGTTTCAGCACTGGTGGACACAAGATTCCGCTAATCATGATGCGGCTCAGGGTCCGATGCGTGCGGATAGCGGTTAAAACAATGCGTGCTTGGGTCAGATTTCATGCGGCGGAATTATACCACGGGCTATTGAAAGTTAGACTTTAGGTAGGGGCCGTTACCCTCAACGGCCCTCGGGGTGCACAGGGCGATTGAGGGCAATC